>JAIOQL010000333.1 GCA_021413405.1 Leptospira sp. | reverse complement strand
AATGCAATTCTCCCCACTTATCTGATTTATAAGATAGGCTGAGCATGTTTGATTTCACATTTTTCATGCCGATATTTTCGGACATTCCGCCAACATTGTTCCAGTATGGAAAAATCCCGAATCTCGGATTTGAAATTGTCTGAAACGTAGACGCACTCGCATCCGTCCGGTTTGAATCCCCCGAAGCAAAGAAATGCTGGTAGCCTACTCTCAGCTTTTCAAAAAAAGTATAACCCGTTTGAAATACATTGAACTTTCCACTATAATGTTGCATTTGTGTGTAAGCAGGTTGTCCGTTTAGACTTTGATTTATATAGTCCCATGACGCAGCAATTCTCTGACCCGTTGAACCGAATTGCCATGCCGATTCAATGGTCCAGTCCCAATTTTTCCCGTTAGGAAGAAAATTTGCTGCCGTTCTATTAGTAATTCTAAAACCACTCGTAATTAAATTATCCTGCTGAGCTGATTTGTCCTGGGTAGTCAATGGAGCTCCAGGTATATTGAAAACCCGTCCGGTCAATGGAACTCCCTGGACAGGACTTTTGAATACTCCGAGCGCATATAAATCAATCAGGAAATCATCAAACTTGATTGTATTGTAACTTCCTGCCAGATACGAATTTCCACTCTTTGTAGATGAGGACAATACTCCATTTGGTCCATCATCCTTCGCCGTCATTTTTACACCGAAAAGATGACTGGAGAAATTTTGGGCATCATATTTAAAGTTTATACCGTCATAGGATAATCCATTAGCGGTCCAGTTCGCACCACCAAGCAACCTTTGATCACCGTAAGATAATACCTGTCTTCCGATTTGAACCTTAAATGCTGAACCCAGAAAGTTCTGCAAATGCATATACCCTTCCCGGATATCCGTGGCCGGCCTTACAACCGTTGTTGTAGTCGGAGAAGTTGTTGTTCCAGCAGTATCAAAGAAATTGGCCCGAATATCTCCAGTTGCAGCGGGCTGGCTCCCACCCCAAACTCTACTATCCTGGATCGTCATTTTCATTGTAATATAAGGACTCGGATCTACAAGAAACCAGACCTGCGAGGTTTGAAGAATTCTGGATATGTTATCAGTGTTTGTCCTATTGAAAGTGAGATTGTGGCGATCTTCATAACGCGGCCGCAAATTGACGCCCACACGGAAAACATTTCCTATCCAGCCTTTTTGAGATTTCGAAACCGATTTTGCCAGTTCGGGTTGTAGAAACTGGTGTCTCATATGTTCAGCCGGAATTCCATTTTTCTTCATCGGGCTCAAGTAAGAATCATCGTCTGATGCTGATTCAGATTTACTTTCGCTTTTTTTGATCCCGGTTTTCTTCTTCAGGTCTTCAATTGCGGCCTGATTTTTTTTGAGATTTTCTTCCAGTTCTGCAATTTTCTTTTTGGTGTCCTCATCCTGCTGTTGCTGCAACTTCTGTGCATCAGGATTTAACTTCTCCTGAACCAGTGGTTTTGTATTCTCTGTAGCCGGTTTATCCTGAGAGATTACAGATTGGTATCCGCCGAGTAGTGCAATCAAGATAAAAAACTGCAATTGGCTTTTGAGTCTTTGCATATTATTATAAGTCATAAATAGCTCCTGTTTGATGTTGTTTGATTTGGAAATTTGTCGATTCTAAAAATCGGCGGGAAACGGATCAGGAAGCAGGAGGAGGTATTCCGGAATGTTCCGGGTAATATTTACTTTTATACAGATTGGTATTATGATTATTAATTTCAAACTTTACATAAAAAATAAAAACTGAATAATTTGTTTCTGAATAGATATCATCGCTATCAGGATCGAATTCCGAAATTATTTCGTCGTGGTGAAATGAATTCTCATCGAATGTGAGAATTTTTTTTGAATCATCAGGCTTGAATGAACCATTCCTGTTGCCATCCGGAACAGCCGAATTAAAGAAAACAAAAAGACAAATTAAAAA
>JAIOQL010000227.1 GCA_021413405.1 Leptospira sp. | reverse complement strand
CCCCTGTCCTATGGAATTGCCGGGAATTCACGTTATCTTTTTGAAATATTGAAGATTATGATCCGGATTGATTCCCCTTTCGATTTTTATCTTTATTCCAACAAAGAGATTCATCCTGCCTTTAAAGAGATTACATCGAGTGCCCTTGCCAAGACATTCGTTTCCCGGAAAAAAAATCTGTTAGGTTTTATTTGGCTGAATTTTGAACTCCCGCAAACGTTACGCGACGACCGCATCGATGTTTTTTGGGGGACACTCCAGATGCTTCCATTCAGAAAACTGAATATTCCTGAAGTCGTGAACTATCACGATCTGAATTTTATTTCTGCACCGGACACGATGACCAGGCTAAATTTCCTTCAGCACAGGATTCTGTCTCCCAGGACACTAAAGGTTGCTGACAGGATTTTTTGCCTTTCTGAAAACACGATGAATGATATCAGGAAATTCAGGCCCGGCATTTCAAAAAAACTGCGGGTCATTTATCCGGGTGTTACAAAAAAATCTTCAACGGTTGAAATCGGGGGCAGATTACGCAAAAAATATTTCTTTACAGTAGGTACTCTGGAACCAAGAAAAAATTTACGCACTATTATAACTGCCTACCTCGATCTGAAAAAAGAGCTGCCTGATTTCCCTATAGACCTCATCGTCGCGGGACGGCTTGGATGGGGAGAAGACGAATTAACGGAAAAACTCCGCAAAAAGGAATTTGAAAAGGACGGGCTTCTGTTTTTCGAAAACCCAAGTGACGAAATTCTTTCGCTTCTTTTTGCAGATTGTTCAGCATTTCTTTTCCCATCGGTTCACGAAGGCTTCGGACTTCCTCTTCTCGAAGCCCTGGCAGAGAACAAAATCTGCGCTGCTTCAGATATCCCGGTATTTCACGAAATACTGGATCCGGAAGAGGATCTATTCATTTCCCCTCTTGATTCAGCATCGTGGAAAAATGCAATGATTCTTCTCACCAAAAAAAACGTTGAGAAACGGGCTGTCCCCTTCGATTTTTCGAAGTGGTCCTGGAGTGAAACTGCCCGGAAAATAGAGGAAGAACTTCTCAATCTCTGGAAAAAGAAGCTGGAAAAGAAATTAAGGGACAAGACAGTAGTATAATCATTGCACTATGCTTTTCAATTCTGTTCACTTCCTGATTTTTTTTGCTGTCACAATCGTTGTGGGGAATATTCTCAAAGATAAACCTCAAAGAATTTTTCTACTGCTTGCCAGTTTTTATTTTTATGCAATTGCAAATGAATATTTCCTGATACTCCTTCTTGCATCTACTTTCCTTGATTTTTTTGTCGCAATCGCAATGGACAGGCCCGGGAGAACGGATAAGCAAAGAAAATTATTACTAATAATATCGATGGTCGGGAACCTCGGGCTTCTTGGATATTTTAAATACACGAATTTTTTACTTGGTGTTGCGGGTGACCTGAACTTTATCAATTCATACCGTTTCCCGGTTTTTGCGATCACACTTCCGGTCGGAATTTCATTTTATACATTTCAATCAATGAGTTACACGATCGATGTCTATCGCAGGCAGATCGAGGCAAAAAAATCGGTCGTAGACTTTGCACTATATGTTGCTTTCTTCCCGCAACTTGTTGCAGGACCAATCGTCCGGGCCACAACTTTCTTTCGCGACCTCGACCAGAGACTATCTGTTCTGAATGAAGATATCCAGATTGCAATTTCCAGAATTCTGATGGGATTCACCAGAAAAATAGTCTTTGCAGATAACCTTGCTATCGTTGTGGACAATACTTTCCGGAATCACGCTTCAATGAATCCGCTGGAAATCTGGACGGGTGCAATTGCTTTCGGCTGGCAGATCTATTTTGATTTTGCAGGTTACACGGATATTGCGATCGGTGTTGCAAGGCTTTTCGGTTTTAAATTCGATGCGAATTTTAATTTCCCGATGACTGTAAGAAACATAACAGAGCATTGGTCCAAATGGCACATTTCGTTTACTACCTGGATAAGGGATTACATTTTCATTCCTCTTGGAGGATCTAGAGTTAGCGTCCCCCACACATACATTAATATTTTTCTTACATGGCTTTTTGGCGGGGTCTGGCACGGTGCCGCCTACCACTACGTGGCCTGGGGTCTGTGGCAGGGGGTAATGATCAGTTTTCACAGGGAGTATGCAAAAACAAAACTCCGGGAATTCATGCATCAGAAGGGAGGATTGGCGTATAACGTATCGAGCAGGATTTTCACCATGTTCTGTCTCGCTTTCGGATTCGTGATGTTCCGTGCAGAATCGATGGGCAAGGCAACCGAAATGATAAAAGCCATGCTCTTCCTGCGTGAAGGATCAAACGGGATTCATTCCTATTCAAATTTCGAATATGGAGCTTTACTTGCTCTCTGTTTTGCGGCCAGCCAAATTTTTTCAAAACGGAATGTGGAATACTTTGCGGATAACGGTAATAAACTGATCTACATGAACATAGCTACAATTTTTCTTTTACTAATCTTCGGAGTTACAGAAAGCCAGAACTTTCTGTATTTTGCTTTCTGACTATGACTGAATTCAATAAATTTTACAAAGACAAACGGTTCTATATACCTGTCATCGTCATTCTTGTTTTTGAGTTACTCCTGCAGTTAGGGGTATATACCCCATTTCTGAAAAAAAATTCCTATGCTTCCAATGTAAACCGGATAACAAATCATGTGCTCTCAAAGCAACCTGAACTCGATCCGGACATTCTGATTCTTGGGACTTCTGTTGCCTACCAGGGTCTGTCAGTCAGAATCCTGAATGAAAAACTTAAAAGCACCGGGCTCAAAGTCCAATCAATCGCAATCCCGGGCTCCGAACTTATTGTTCAGGACATGGCAGTTGAAAAAGTTCTTCCCAAATTCAAAAATGTAAAATTAGTAATCCATGTCGGAGAGATCACGATGCCATGGGTAAGCCAGACAGAACTGAATCTTCCGACACTTGCAATGATCGCAGAATTCAATAGGATTGAGGCTGTCCGAAAATCTTTCGAAAACGAATACAATATCCGTGGAGAAGATATCTTTTATATCCTTTTCCGCAGTATCGCCTATCGCAGAGACATGCGGGAATTTTTCCTGGATCCGGGGAAACGAATCAAATATCTGG
>JAIOQL010000226.1:5970-8468 GCA_021413405.1 Leptospira sp. | reverse complement strand
GGATATGGCATCATGTTTCTTATCACGCAGATTCGGTCGGTGAAGAGATTTTAAAGGGAGTGCCGTTCGATGGCAGCTCCATCGCAGCCTGGCAACCAATCAACCAGTCGGATATGTTACTTATACCTGATCCGGATTCTGTTTTCATCGATCCGTTTACAGCTGATCCAACCCTGGTGATTTTCTGTGATGTTTATGATATTTATAAGAAACAGCCGTATGAAAAAGATCCGAGGAGCATCGCAAAGAAAGCTCTGAAATATCTTGCCGAGTCAGGAATTGGTGATACTGCTTATTTTGGACCGGAAAATGAATTCTTCATTTTTGATGATCTCAAAGTTAACGATGCAATCAATTCCCAATCGTATGCGATTGATAGCACCGAGGGTGTATGGAGATCGAATTCGGATCACGAAGGTAGTATCAACACCGGTCATCGTCCGTACACAAAAGGCGGATATTTCCCTGTAGCTCCAACAGATTCTCAGGTCGATATTCGTGCAGAAATTGTGAAGACACTTCATAAGATCGGAATGGAGACCTTTGTAGTTCACCATGAGGTAGCCCAGGGACAGGGAGAGATCGGAGTAAAATTCGGAACTCTCATTGAAGCAGCAGATAATGTTCAGAAGCTGAAATATGTTGTGAAAATGGTTGCCCACAGGCATGGAAAAACAGCCACCTTTATGCCGAAACCTCTGTATGGGGACAATGGAAATGGAATGCACACTCACCAGTCAATCTGGAAAGATGGAAAGCCTCTCTTTGCCGGTAACGGTTATCAGAATTTGAGTGAACTCGCCATGAATTATGTAGGTGGAGTTTTGAAAAATGGAAAAAGCATTGCCGCATTTACGAATGCATCAACCAATTCATATAAAAGATTGATGCCCGGATTCGAGGCTCCTTCTATTCTTGCTTACTCTGCACAAAACAGAAGTGCCAGCGCGAGAATTCCTTTTGTAACTGGAGACAAAGCAAGGAGAGTTGAGTTCCGTTTTCCTGATTCCTCGGCAAATCCATACCTTGCATTCGCTTGCATGATGATGGCTGGAATTGACGGGATCAAAAAGAAAATTGATCCGGGTCCTCCTCATGAAGAAGATCTTTTTGAGCTTTCAACAGAAGAGATCAAGGCAAAAGGAATCAATCTGATGCCATTCACACTCCGTGATGCCCTGACAAACCTGGAAACTAATCTGGATTTTCTCAAGGCGGGGGATGTATTCACTGATCATTTCCTGAAAACGTATATTCAATATAAGTATGATACAGAAGTGACTCCTTATGAGGGCAGACCTCATCCGATAGAGTTCATCAATACATACTCCTGTTAAATATCATTTTGCAAATTACCGGCGGGATAACACCGGCCGGTAACTTTTCTTCTGTTTCTTAAAATTTAACCGATTTTTAAAAATTGCTAATATACCATTCTGCAAAAAAATAGCCGAATACAATATTTTCCCTGAGGAAAATGTAAACGAGGCTATTCAGAATGAGTTCATTAAACGCGCGTCAGGAAGCAATTTCAAAAATTTCGGACTATATTCCAGATGACACCGTCATAGATTTCAAAGCAAATCCGGTCACAGAATTATTCAGCAGCAAGGTCTTCAACGATAGCCTGATGCAGGAAAGGCTTCCAAAGAACATATATAAATCCCTTAGAAAGACAATTGAAGAAGCAAAGCCGCTTGAACCTTCCATTGCAGATATCGTAGCAAATTCAATGAGAGATTGGGCACTTGAAAATGGTGCAACCCACTATACTCACTGGTTTCATCCAATGACCGGTCTGACCGCCGAGAAACACGATTCTTTCATATCACCGACCCCGAACGGCAAAATAATAATGGAATTCAGTGGAAAAGAACTCATCAAAGGTGAGCCCGATGCATCTTCTTTTCCGTCCGGTGGAATCCGGGCAACTTTTGAAGCAAGGGGATATACCGCCTGGGATGCAACCTCACCTGCTTTTTTGCGCGGAACAACATTATGTATTCCTACAGCATTTTGTTCATATACGGGAGAAGCCCTCGATATGAAAACCCCTCTCCTTCGCTCAATGGATGCACTGTCCGTTCAGGCTTTGAGGATTCTAAAGATTTTTGGAAATGAAGTAGCGACAAGAGTAACTTCAACTGTTGGTCCTGAGCAGGAATATTTTCTAATCGATAAAAACTTTTTCAATCTTCGTCCGGATCTGATTGCGACAGGAAGAACACTTTTCGGAGCAAAGCCACCGAAAGGCCAGGAGCTTGAGGATCATTACTTCGGTACGATCAAGGACCGGATATTGGAATATATGATCGAAGTGGAAGCAGAACTTTGGGAACTGGGGGTTTGTGCGAAAACGAGACACAATGAAGTTGCACCGGCGCAATACGAACTGGCTCCAATTTTCACTACAACCAATGTTGCAATGGATCACAACCAGCTAGTAATGGATACTCTCAGAAGAGTTGCAAGCCGTCATGGATTAGCTTGTCTTCTTC
>JAIOQL010000226.1:0-5951 GCA_021413405.1 Leptospira sp. | reverse complement strand
TCTTCACGAAAAACCGTTCAAAGGGATCAATGGATCGGGGAAGCACAACAACTGGTCAATGGCATCAAACGATGGTCAGAATCTTCTCGAACCGGGTGATAATCCGCATATGAATGCTCAGTTTCTTGTGTTTCTGATAGGAGTTATATCCGCAGTAGACAAGCATGGAGATCTTCTCCGCGTAGCAATATCAAATCCCGGGAACGATCACAGGCTGGGTGCAAATGAAGCGCCACCGGCAATAATTTCCATATTCCTTGGTGATCAACTTACCGACATCATTACCCAGCTTGAATCGGGTCCGGCAAAATCTTCAAAACCTGGAACCAGTATGGAGATTGGTGTTACAACGTTGCCCCATTTGCCGAAAGACACTACTGACAGAAATAGAACTTCTCCTTTTGCATTCACTGGAAACAAATTTGAATTCCGCGCTGTTCCTTCCTCATTATCGCTCGGAATGCCGAATATCGTTTTAAATACAATCGTAGCAGAAGCGTTAGACGAAATAGCAAACACTCTTGAGTCCGAAGTGAAATCAGGTAATCCTCTTGAGAAGGCAGTGCAAAAACTTTTGACCGAAAAGATCAAAACGCACAAGCGGATCGTTTTTAACGGAGACAATTACACAGAAGAATGGCGAAAAGAAGCAGAGAAAAGAGGACTCCCGAATTTCCGCACTCTCGTTGATGCTTTGCCGGCTTTTATCAAAAAAGACAAATCGGAACTTTTTCAAAAATATAGAGTATTGTCTGCACGGGAAGTAGACAGCAGGTATACAATCATTCTTGAAAATTACAGTAAAACTATCAATCAGGAAGGTCAATGTACACTGGATATGGGACGTCGCCAGATACTTCCCGCATGTATCAGATACCAGGGAGAAACTGCAAACAGCATTAGCTCAGCAAAAGCACTGATCGGTGATACAGAACTTAAACAGCAGATTGACCATCTGAAAGAGGTCGCGTCTCTCAACAGCGGACTAAAAGCCAGGCTTGATGAACTAGAAAAAGGTCTTTCTCATGAAGATCCGGATGTTCTCGGACATGCAAAACATTTCCGGGACAAAATCATTCCCGCGATGAATGAAGTAAGAGAAATTTCTGATAAACTGGAATCCATTGTAAATTCTGAGCATTGGCCAATACCAACTTATTCGGAAATGCTATTTATTTTTTAAAAGAGAAGCCGATAAAGCCGTAAATGTGGATCAGAAAGCCGGTGCTAATTTCTCTTTGACACGATACGGTGTCAGAAAATATTATCTTATCGGTAATCTGGTATCAGATTTACAGAATGGCGACGTAGCTCAGTTGGTTAGAGCAATGGAATCATAATCCACAGGTCCGGGGTTCGAATCCCTGCGTCGCTACCAGATTTATAAGGGGGATTCTTTGAAAAATCTATTAAATCTAATTTTAGTTTTCTCATTTCTTTCAGCTTCCGGTATTTTTAGCATTGTTTCGGCAGCGGATTCTTTGTGCGATGAGCCTTGTGAAAAATATCTTTCCTGTACGGAAGAAATTCATAAGAGAAAACTCAAGCCCGATGAAAACAAAAAACTGAAGGCTGGATGTCACAATACCTGCAAGAAAAAACAGCAGGCAGTAATAGGTTGTTACACAGACAACAAAGACTCTTGTACCGCGTTCGGAGCTTGCATTCAAAAATACCACAAAGGAAAATAAAACAAATCCGGGGCGACCCCGCCAGCATTAACTCAAGACCCGGTCGAAGTCCTTTAGAACCGGGTCGATTCCTTTGTCTGAAAGCATTTTCATAATTTCGCTTACGTCCCGCTTATCTTCAGTTGCAAATTGTTCGAGAGCCCCACTATCCTGATATCCTCCCGGTTCAGTACGTGATCCGGCAGACATAGTAGTGATAGCAATCCCGGCAAGGTTATCGCGTAAATCAGGATTTTCTCTGGTTGACAAAACGATTCCCGCATCCGGTAAAAATATCCGCAGTGCCAGTATATATTGAACGAATTCCGGATCGGGGACAGGAATTATGGAGTGAAAATCTCCTTGTGCAGGTCTCATCCGCGGTAGTGAAATTTGAATTGAAGATCTCCAGTATTTCCGGAACATATACTGTGCATGGAGTCCGATAAAATACATTTCGCCTAACGCATTCGAAAGTCCAAGGAGAGCCCCAAGACCGATTTTTCTGAACCCGGCGAGGCCTCCACGATCAGGACCAGAAAGCCGGTATTCCATATCTTTTTTAACCCCACGAATATGAAATTTTTTATATGCAACCGGATCGTATGTTTCCTGGTAGAGAACAAGACCATCAGCACCTGCATTGATTAACTTTTCATATTCAGCAACCTCAAGAGGATACACTTCTATCGCAACTGATGAAAAATATTCTTTTAGAATCTGGATGCAATCTGATATATACTCCACTGGAGTATGAGAATAATCTTCCCCTGTCAGAATCAGAATATGATTTATTCCTTTTTGAGAAATCAATTCTGCTTCAATCCTTAGTTCTTCAAATTTCAAAGTTTTTCGCGGAATTTTATTTTCAAAACTAAACCCGCAATATAAACAGGAAGATCTACATTCATTAGAAAGATACAAGGGCATAAAAAGTTGCATAGTCTTTCCGAATCTCTGCATAGTAATTGATTGTGCGATAGATGCCATCGTCTCGAGATATTTCGCGGCAGAAGGCGAAACAAAAGCCAGATAATCATTAAAGTCAGTTGGATTTCCCGAAAAGGCGCGGTGTAGGGCTCCTTCTACGTCGGCAAGTGATTTGGCTTTAACCTTCTCAATTGCATTACTGAAATTATGAGCATGAAATAATTCAGGAAACATTTCGTAAATCTTCATTCAAAAATCCGGTGAGAGGACTTGAAGCATTGGCCTTTAAATTTCCGATGAAAGATTTTTTTCTGCCTTTCTGTAAATAGGAAATTCTTCCTGCGATCACCGCGAGCCTAAACGCAAATGCAATCTGCTCTGGATCATTTGCAATGGCGATTGCCGTATTTACCAAAACTGCATCGGCACCCATTTCCATTGCTTCCGCTGCGTGTGATGGCTCACCAAGTCCCGCATCAATTATGACTGGCACATTTGCCTGGGAAATAATGATTTCAATATTTGATTTTGTTTTAATTCCTGCATTCGAACCAATAGGAGAACCAAGTGGCATGACACAAACACACCCGGCTTCTTCCAGTCTCTTGCAAAGCACTGGATCCGCGTTAACGTATGGCATTACATTAAAACCCTCTTTCGCCAAAATTTCTGCTGCTTTCAGGGTTTCGATAGGGTCGGGCAACAGATAAACCGGATCAGGAGTTACTTCCAGTTTCACCCAGTTTCCTGCTCCAAGTGACCGTGCAAGTCGTGCAAGCCGAATCGCCTCCTCCGCAGTTCTGGCTCCGCTCGTATTTGGAAGGAGCAAAACACGCTCCCGATTGATGTGTTTTAAAATATCGTCATCATTTTTTGCGAGATCAACTCTCCTGAGCGCAACGGTTACAATTCCTGTCCCGGAGGAGAGAATAGCTTTCTCCATAGCTACCGGTGAAGAGAATTTACCCGTACCTATAAATAGCCTGGATTCAAAATCTTTGTCTCCGATTTTTAGAGCATCGTTTGTATTTAAAAGATTCTTCTCTTCCAAAGGAACCCTATCCATACATTAGACTGCTTCTGCCATCTTTTTTGAAAAAGACCTCGCTTCGTCCAGTTTTAGAGATACAATTCTGGAAATTCCAAACTCTTCGTTTGTGACTCCAAAAATAGTTGCCGCCCTCGAAATTGTTGGCGGTGCGTGTGTGACTACAATGAACTGACTTTTGTCTTTGAATTTATCAAGGATCTGGCAAAAGCGAATTTTATTTATTTCATCCAGTGCAGCATCAATCTCATCCAAAAAGCAAAAGGGGGACGGTTTCACCATATAAATCGCAAACAAAAGAGCAATCACTGTTAGGGATTTTTCGCCACCGGAAAGAAGACGCAAATTTTGAACATGTTTACCAGGAGGTTCTGCAATAATTTCAATCCCAGCGTTCAGTGAATCCGCTTTCTCTGTAAGTTCAATAGTTGCCCGGCCACCATTGAACAGTGTAGAAAAGGTTTCCTGAAAATTTGCTTTAATGATTTCGAAAGTCTCCAGAAATAGTTTTTCCGACTCTGAATTAATATTTATCAGAACCTCTTCGATGTCTCTTTTACTGGCCTCTATATCCTCTTTTTGTTCTCTGTGATGATCGAAGATTTCCTTGATATTCTGGAACTCTTCCACAGCCATCGGGTTGATCCCGCCTAGCATCTGGATTTCAGATTTAACATTTCTTGATGTGAGTTCCTCTTTTTCCTGAAACAATTCTTCATCTTTTTTTTCTTCTGACAGCTCATCAGCAGTCATTGAATAATCATTATACAATTCTTCGTTGAATGCATCCATTTGTGCCTTGAGAGCCGATGCTTTCCGTTCCTGTTCGGACAATAAAGGGAGAAGTCTTTGCAGCTCAACCTGGTCTTTCTGAGAAGAAGATCTGAGTTCGACGATGCTACCAAAAACTTCCTGCAACGAATTCTTTTCCTTTTCAAGTATTGCATTGATACCGGCAAATTCGCTATCTGATTTTGCAACAAGGATTTCAATTTCTTTCAATTCATCGAGATGTGCCAATTGCTTGCTTTCAAGTGCCGATTTATTTTCGATGAGCTCGATAATTCTCTTCTCAATCTCTGTAGTTTTTCTTGATAAGTTAGTTTGCATTTCCCGGTAATTGGCAGATCTTGCATCAATTTCGAGGAGTTTCTTCTCGGATTTTACAATTTCTTCTTTCTTTCTTTCCAATTGATTCCGGAAAATCTCTACATTGGAAAAAAGCTCTTTCATTTCCCGCGAATAATTTTCATTTTCAAGGAACAGGTCTTCAATTTCCTGATCAATGCTTTCTTTTTGCGCAAGAATCCCGTCTTTATCAAACAGTATTGACCGGAACAAATCTTCAATGGAAAGAAGCTCCGTCAGTTGATTCCGGAATCCGGTGAAACCAACGGATCTGAACAATTGAAGCGACTCTTCGATTTTGCCCTGCTGCAAAAGTTCAATTCCTGCTTCCTGGGATTCAATAAATCTACTGAGAAGTTGAAGGAGATCGGATTTCATCTCGCCTCTTTTTCCTTCTGTTTTCAAGGCTTCCTTTTTCCTCTCTTCTATCTGGCCAATGAGGGAGACGGTGATAACCTTCAGTTTTTCCCTGAGCAGGGCATGTCTTTTCTCATTATTGGTAATTTTATCCTGGAATGACTTAATCTGCAAAAGAGCTCCGTCTATTTCATTCTCAATAGAAGCCCTCACCGAAGCCGATTCATTGATATAATTCTGCATTTCGAGCGACTCTTTTTCAAGAGCAATTATATTTCCGGAAATCGCATTAAACTGGACTAAGGTTTCTTCCTTTTCGGAGGATTCCCGGCTGCTTTTCAGAATAACTTCAGAAATTCTCTCCTGGTACTCAGCGATTATTCCTTTAATCCGGAGAGATTTCTCCTTCTGAATTTCTTTTTTGGAAATGAAATCCATCAATTTTTTGTCGATATCAGAAATTCTTTTTTCTATTTCATATTTTCTGTTTTCATATGACTCAAGAAGGCCAGATTCATTTTTCAGACGTTCCATTATCTGACCGTTTTTTTCTCTTGTTATTTCCAGTTCAGATCCTGTTTTGTTCAGCCTGTCCTGTAAATTTTTCAGCTTCAGATACCGTAAATTTTTATCCGCATTCGCAAGTTCCGTTTTTAATTTAAAATAGGCCTTGGCACGCTCAGACTGTTTTTCTTTCAGATCAAGCTCTTTCTGCATTGAATTCATGATGTCTCCGATCCGGAGAAGGTTTTGCTTTGTGTCATCAAGTCGTTTCAATGTTTCATTGCGTTCCATTTTAAATCTGGATATGCCTGCAG
>JAIOQL010000225.1 GCA_021413405.1 Leptospira sp. | reverse complement strand
TTCCCGGAATCCTCGCCATCCAGTCCGGTGCAGATGTAATACTGCTTACCAGTTGGGGTGAAACTACTTCTCTCTACAAAGAAATGCTGCTCAGTGGAATAAAGTCAGGGAGCTTTTTGAAAGACGGGACCAATCTCCTGGATGAGGCTGTTAAAAAACAAATCGAGCTAAAAATTCAAAACGGGATCATGCACAGTGATTTTCGGGGAATTAAAATAGAAACCCCGGTCATAGGAAGGCACCTTGCCAACCGTGGAAAAAGGATAAAAGAAACAGCCCGTGAAATTGAAAGACTGAATCCTGAGAAGCTAAACGAAACTATTTCGTATTATTCCATAAGAAGTTACAAAAAAGAATTCAGTCCCTTGTCCCAACCGGAATTTAAAAAGTACAGATCATTTGTAAAAGAACTTTATCTCGCGCGCGAATTGCGCAATTTAAACATCAAAACAGAGAAATTTTCAAAACTGGCAAAGGCGTTGAAATCAAAGAACAGTAAATATTTCATCATTGATTCAGAGAAACCGGAGGACCTCGAAAAAATTTCAAAAATAATCACACAGAATCCAAAAAAGAATTTCATCCTGCTGCATTACGGATCTCCGTTCCTGGATTTTCCTAAGACAGATAATGTCGCAATACTTCTATCTTTTTCTCCAACAGAAGGATCGCTCCGGGCCCTTGTAAAACGTGCCTTTAATCCTGACCCGAAGTCTTTTATCCGGCCTGCGGATCTGATTCTCAAATAGATTATGCTAAAAATCAATAATTATAATTTTCCGTGATAAAAAGGACAGAAGGATTTGCAGGGCTTTATATTCATTTTCCCTATTGCATTCATAAATGTTCCTATTGCGATTTTTTTTCTGTAGGAATCGGGAAGAATCCGGTTCCGGACAGGGAGAATCTTCTTGAAAGTTATCTGAATGAACTGGATGTGCGGATTCAAAATAATCCTGAACTTCTAAAACTACAGTTTGATACGATTTTTTTTGGAGGCGGAACACCTTCTCTTGCCGGAGCTGATTTTATAGCAAAATTTCTTGAAAAGGCAAGAAGCTACCTTTCGATTTCGCCTGACGCAGAAATTTCACTGGAGGCTAACCCGGAAGACATTTCAAAAACACTCCTTTCAGAACTTCACAATTCAGGTATAAACCGGATCAATACAGGGATACAATCGTTCAAAGAATCACATTTGAAAACACTGGATAGATTCAGCAATATAGACCAGTACAATTCGGTAATGGATCTGCTGTCTGGATCGGAAATAAAGAGGTTTGGAGCAGATCTGATCTACGGGATTCCCGGTCAGACTAAAAAAGAGTTTTACGAAGATGTGAACCGGTTGATCAGTTCCGGGGTGACTCATTTGAGTTTGTATTCACTGACCGTTGAAAAAGGAACTCCTTACAGCCGGTCATTGAAAGATGGGTCTGCAAGGGCGCCTCAGGAAGAATTACAAACGGAAATTCTTCTCGAACTCCCCGGTTTTTTGAAACAGAAAAACTATCACTGGTATGAAGTGTCGAATTATTGTAAAGATGGAGAAGAATCCAGGCACAACCTGAAATATTGGACAATGCAATTTTATCTTGCTCTCGGACCGGGGGCTCATGGATTTATTCCAGCCGGCCGGTATGCAAATACACGATCTGTCGAAAATTATCTGGCTGGAAAATTTTCTCAAACTTACACAAAATCAGAAATTCAGGAAGAGATGGCGATATCCCTGCTTCGTTTGCGTTGTCCGGTTGAAATCGATACTTTCCTCGATATCCTGCCGGAACGAAAATTTATCCTTCAGAAAAAAATAAACGCATGGGCGCATAACGGACATTGCAGGTATGAAAATGGTATTTTTCAATGGAATGATGAATCAATACTGAATTTGGACAGCTTCATTTTCGAATTTGCTACTGCCGAATAGGACCAGCTTCCGAAAAAAGGAACCTGTCGGAACTCCTGCAATTTCCAGAATATAAAATATTTTTTGTAGTACGACTTACAATTCTCTAAAAATTTATGCTTAATTAAACAGCAAAGAAACACTTTCCTCTACACGGTTCCACAACTGATAGATAATTCGCCCATATTTTATGCATATTTTACCTATGCGTAGGAATGGTACACATCTTGCAATATCTCTTAGATATGCGAAACTAAACATTTTGCCTAAAGGAAAGCGCCATGATAGAACAAAAATATGGCACAAGAAAAGTCGTAAACTTTCGCGGAGCGCGGAAAGTTGTCGGCGGACTCACCGATCAAAATAAAATCAGCGTCCTCCTGTACATCAGTAAGGAATTTGGAAGTGTTGATAAGCAGGAAGAGCTTTTCGGCACAGTGATCAATCTTTGCAGGGAAATTTTCGAATGCGATAACACCACTCTCAGGTTGTTCGATGGAGAACTGCTTGTTCCGGTAAAATTCATAAAAGAAACATCGCCACCAAGAAGAAATCTGGAACCGGGTGAAGGTTTTTCGGGTGCTACCTTTGCTTCGAGGAAATCTTTGCTGATCCCTGATCTCACGCAAACGCCGGAATATCTCGATCCGGGGGAATCAACCAGATGTGCAATGTGTGTCCCGATGCTCCACAAAGACGAAGTGATGGGAACAATCTCAGTGGAAAGTGACACTGAGTTTTTTTACAAGGAAGATGACCTGGAAATACTCGAAGCACTGGGTTCTCAGCTGGCGATGGCTCTAACGGGAGTCCGTCTG
>JAIOQL010000166.1 GCA_021413405.1 Leptospira sp. | reverse complement strand
TTTTCCAGTCCCCGGCCCCCCGGAGATAATCTGGAAAGTTGAGCGAAGACCGGACTCAATTGCCCCGATCTGTCCTTTTTTTAAGCGAAAACTTTTCGTTTGGAGATTGTCGAGAATTTCATTTGCTTTTCTGGAATCTATTGCGATTTTTTCATTGGAAGAAATTCTTTCCCGTAGTAAATTTTCAAGAGCTTTTTTTTTATTATATGTCTTTTCAAAAAAAAGAAGTTCTCTGTTTTCAATCAATTCAGAAACAAAACCGGGCGTGTTTTTCTTCAGGAAATCTTTTTGGGGGTGATTTGATATGTCAATGCAGAGATTCCCTTCTTCCTCTGAATTCCAAAGGCTTTCGCAAATTTCTTCGTATATCCTGACAGGATCTGGAATTGAAACAGACTCCTGATTTGAAGACCGTTGTTTATTTGAAGATGATATGACTTTTTTTTTGTCCCCTAAACTGAAAATATCTTTGCTTAAGCGGGTGATAAAAGTATTTTTCATGAAACATCCTTCCTGTTCACTTGCATTAGTCTTTCCACTTCGAGTCTGACATTATCCAGTCTTTCCCTGTTCCAATCAAGATCGGAATAGATCCCTGATGATTCACCATCCCGCATTCCCCTGAGAAAAAAGTAATACACACCTCCCAATTTTTCCAGTGCTTCCTTTTCTCCAAAAAGTTTCTTTAGATATTCAAAAAGAATCAAAGCATAAATATTTCTTTGGAGGTCATACCTGTTTTCAGGATCATGGATTGATTCAATTAATGCTTCAGAATGATAGTCATCGAGAAGATTTGATTTGTAATCGGCAATATAATATTTTTCTCCTGCAAAAAAAACCAGGTCAATCGATCCTTTGAGAAAAGTTCCGGGATCTTTTACTTTCAGGTCCTGATTTATAAAAAGGTGAAAATCCATCTCTGGAATTCTATTCTCCAGAGATATATCAATCAGCCGCAGGGAAGACTGACCCTTGAGAGGAATTATTGCGTGAAGGCTTTCCCAAAGAATTTCTGAAGTTCTCTCTTTTAAAGAATGAATATTTTTAGTAGCGGATTCTTGCTCCGGATCTGTTTGTGTTTTTCGGGGGATACCAAAAAAATTAAGATGATATTCCATCAGGTCCGAAATTTTTTCGTTTTTGAGAATTTCAACCGGCTTTTTTGTATCGAACAATGAAAAATCCAACTCTTCCAAAAGTTTATGAAGATAGCTTCCGGTGTCCGCTGAAGAAGGAAGTTTGTCGATTTGTGCCTGCTCTGTTTTTGCTTCATCATCAGACCTGATCGATGTGTGGTTTTCTCCTGTTAAGGCATGAATGCTAACACCAGGATTATCCATTGATTTGAGAGAAGAATAGCTGTGCAGACGGATCGTTTTCGGGTTATCTGATTCCGGGAAAATAAGGGGAATTTGTTTGACAGTTCCGGGAACAATCTTTGAGGGTTCCATTTTATCCCGAGAGTTTGCCTCTGGAATTTTTACGGATACAAATGTTTTATCGGAACTGCTCAATGCTTTTTCCAGGGCCGGAAGAAAGATTTTGGAATACGGAGATGCCGATCTGGATCCAGGCCTGAAGAGTGGAAGATAAAGCCGGAGTTTTGGTCTTGTAATGCCTACATAAAATAATCTTTTGTCCTCTTTTTCTGTGTGTGCCGAATAGGCGACTTTGTTTTCGTCCCAGAGATCAAGCCTATAAGCCCGTTCACCATTCTCCTTAGTGCAATAGCTGTAGTTTTTCAGATTACTGGAAAAACCTCTCAGGTGAAACAGAAAAACAATTGGCCACTCGAGACCTTTGCTTGCATGGAGCGTTAGAATTTGCACTGCATCTTTTTCCGTTTCTTTCTCAAAAAGAGGAAGCTCCTCTTCATTTGTTTTCTCCTGCCTGAGCCGGTTGAGTTCTTCCAGTATTTCCTGGAGACCGGCTTGTGTTGTGATCTGGAACTGGAGGAGCTTCCGGAACACCTGCCTATAGTTGGTTCTTTTTCTTTCCCAGGAAATATCCGTGTCCGATTCAGTGAGAAAAATACGGCTATCTTCTTCGATCGAACGGAACAATTCTGCAAATTTTCTGTCCCGCGTCAGTGCCTTCCACCGGTCCAGAGTTGTTTTCTCGTAGGAATCAATAGAGTGTTCATTGAATGCATTGAGTGATTTGGGATGAATCTGGAAGAGGTCGCCCAAAAGTAATTTCCGGTATGAAGATGGTTTGTTCGGATCAAGTAAGCATTCGAGGATATTCTTTATCTGCGTAGCTTCCGCAGAAAGATAAATCCCTTTTTGTTTGTAGAGAGTGAAAGGGATTCCTTTTTCTCTCAAAGCCTGACCGGCCATTTCTCCATTTGCCTTATTGTTTACAAGAACTGCAATATCACGGGGCTGAATGGTTTTTATTTCCCTGCTGCCATTCGTTGAATGAATATATTCCAGTTTTGAATCGGACTTTAATAATTTTTCTGCTTCAAATGCTATGCTCTTTGCCCAAAGATTTCTTGCATCAGCAACGTTTAGTTCTTTTTCGCTCAGGCGAACGCAATGAATCGAACCCATGTTGTCTTTCGCAGATTTGAAAATTTTCCTGCTCGCTTCTTCAGGAGGTTTCACTTCATGATAGAGAATCTTTTCCTCAATTTCTTCGATCGGGAAAAATCCAGAAATAATTTTGTTATATCCATGGATGAGTTCTTCAACAGATCTGAAGTTTTCTTCGAGGCGGATAAACCGGGCACCTTTGTCAGTGAATTCTTTTTTTGCCTTAAGATAGGTACCGATATCTGCCCCGCGGAACCCGTAAATTGATTGCTTAGGGTCACCGATGAGATAAAGAGCCCGGCCGGGATCTCCGGATTCCAGGAAAAGATTTGAAAAAATATCATATTGAGCGGCGTCAGTATCCTGGAATTCGTCGAGAATACCAACTTTGTACCGGGACTGAATAGCTGTTTTGAGTTTAGTGTTTTTTACTTTTCTGAGAGCGTCCCGGACAGTAAGAATCATCTGGTCGTAGCTCAAATATTCAGATGATTTAAAATCTTTCTCAACCATGTCTCTTATAATTAGAGCAGTCTTCTGAAGAAAATTTTTATCATTGAACGGTGATTCATCCGCCACGTACGGAAAATTTTTACCGCTAATCAACTGCGTCGCAGCATAAATTATTTTTTCAATGTTTTGGAAATATTCCGATGCACCAATACAGTTTTCTAAAATTTCAGGATCCACGAGTTCCATCCATTTGGTGTGATGTAACTGGTACAGGGCAGACCTCGCTCTTTCGTCTGCGTCCGTTAATTTCCAGTTTTCGGCAGTTTCTGTTTCGACAGGATATTCGCGCAGAATGAGATTGCAAAATCCATGAATTGTGGAAATTGAAACCTGGTCGAGGTTCCGCAATTCTTTCGCAAGGCCCATATCAGTTAATTTCCTGCGGAGTCTTTCTTTGAGATCGCCTGCCGCTTTTTCCGTATATGTGAGGATTAATATTTCTGCGATGGGGACTTTGTGATATTGAATGAGATCTCCCACAATTTCCATTATGGTGTGCGTTTTTCCTGTTCCGGCAGATGCTTCGATGAAACTATGCTGGAGTTTGAATGGTCTTTCGCTTCCGCTCATCCTTCCTCCTTCCAATCGAGGAATGGTTTGTAAAATTCTTTCGCCCAGCTGATTTCAGAGCTGAGAATCAGTTCACCTGTTTTCGGGTAGAGGCCGACTATTGGAGGCAGATCTGATTGAATTGATTCAATTTCTTCGTGCAGAAAAATTTTCCAGTCATCAACGGCATCATATTTTTGAACGAGATCAGGTCCGGATTTTTTTGATTTCCCCTGTTGGATTTCCCTGGTGTAATATTTCAGGAATGCTTTTCTCGGAAAGAAAAAAGGTTCTTCTCTCAGGTAATTCAGAATTAATTTTTTCAGGTATCCGGAGGGATTCTTTTTTTCAGTGGGTTCCGTGAACTTATAATGAAGCAGTAGTGTGTTTTCATTGCCCCCTTCCGGATAGGAAGGTCTTGATCTGAAAGAATATATCCAGAAATTATTTAGAGTCGTGCCAAGTGCAACTGCACTCAGAAAAGGCCTGCTCATGGTTTTCCAATAATCCTTATATCCTTTCCAGTCAAATTCCGGTTTCGCCTCAAGGGATTTTGAGAACAACCAGAAGTAAGCACCGTCTTTTTCGATTACATGTTCCCATTCACCACGAATTTCGATTTCATCCGGAATGTTTTTCTGCTTAGCGTCTAAAAGATTTATTTTTAATCCGGGAAGTTTTTTGCAAATTTCTTTATGCAACCCGGTGTCGCCCAGGCTAATATAACGGTGGTAAGTTCCACCAAGCAGGGAAGTTCTCCACGATTCGAGGATATGGCTGGTTATGATCAGATATCCAAGTAATTTTTTTTCCTGCACTTTCGCATAGATGGACTGAGGAAAACGGGCAGATGCGATTTCTTCAACAATTACCGTACCCAGCTCAGCTCTGATTTTTTTTTCGTCCCAACTCCAGGGCTTATCTGAGACAATATCCGGAAACATCTGCAGATGCAATTTCTTGAGGACAATTGATTCTGCGAGAGCCTCAAGGCTGAATACCTCTCCTTCTTCTGTCGGCTCTTCCTCTTCTCCGGAATACATCCCCAATTTCTTCTTTAAGTATGTTTCGAGAGGATCGCTCAAAAATTCGGAAAGCTCCCTAACATCGATTGAAGTTCGTTTCGTTTCCTCCTGGAGATTTTCCAATGAATCAGGATCCTGGAATTGTTTCAGCAGAGGATGATTTTTTCGATCGCTGTTTATCCATATCCGGGAAAAATCGAAACTAACCAGTCCTTTGTTCAATTCTTCTTTCGAATGTGTGTAACGGTCGCTATAGGAATGTAATGGAATTTCAATAGCATTTTGTATCCCGAAACATTGCATCAGTTCAAGTAGACTGGAACAAGGCTCAAACGTTTTATCCTCAAGCAGGTTTTTCCCCACATAACTCAATGTAAGCGATGCTTCAGCCGAATGGAGACTTTCCCAAAGAAGAGATTCCTGAACTTCCCGTCTGGATATATCCCATTCTTCCTGAACATCTCTCCTTAGATTCAGTTGGGACATATCGGGAGAGCCCGGAAATTTTCCCTCTCCCAGTCCAAGTATATAAACATTCTTAAAAGGAATTGGTCGCATTGGTTGGAGAAGAGATATTGTTACACCACCGGTGAGATAGGATCCTTTTCTGTAAGGGATTTTTTCAAACGCCTGTTCTGTAATAAACCGCAGAAGTTCCAGGCCTTCTTTGATATTTTCTTTCTGCCCGGGTTTGTATTTATCCTGTTCACTTTCCAGGCCTTCCCAACCGGCGAGTGCTTCTTTCCAATTCTGAAACAGGTTGAGTTCGTTTTCAGAGAGACCGGAAAACCCAAAAAGCTCTTCAACAACATTTTGTATCCTTTCTATATTTCTGGAGTTCCAGTTTCCATTCTGTAAAACAGAATGAACCGTTTCTTTTCCGGAATGAATTGTTTCCCAAATTTCCGTGAGATTCACCGCTGCTTTGTGAGAGTCAAGAACGATGCTACTTAGTCTGTGATTTAACCAGGAGGAATCCGGGTCAAGTACGGAAGAGAGTCTTATCCTTCGTAGACTATTTGAAATCTGGAATGGATCTTTTTCGTTATTTTTTTCTTCATACTGCATGCCTGATTCAGAAATTAATTTATCAATTTCAAGAATAGCCTCTTCATCCAGATTCCATTTTGAACTGAATAAGGGATTATGAAGCAAATGCAAGACAGCCTCTTTACGGATTCCATTTGCGGAACAGGCATCCCAAAAATCAGTCAGACCACGATACAGAAGCGATGACTCACTTGCTTTGATATCCGTGAGAGAATAGGGTAGTTTCTTCCGGACAGGCATAGAATTTCCGGAAATTTCATCTTTCCGGTTTGCAATCCGCAACAGGATTCCTCCGTCAAAAACCGACTCAACTGCAGGGCGATACGCCTGCATATCTGTTACGAGTATCGCAAAATCCAGGTAGGTCAGATCGGAATCGATACTCATTTTATAGAGGATGTCATTTGCAACCGCTTCGATTTCCCGATATACTGATGGTGCATTCCAAAAACGTACGGAATGATCATTTCTGGGGATTATCTCCGGATTAATTTTTTCTCCTTTCAGAATTTTTCTTAATCCGGCGAGCCCCGGTGAAATATTTTTTTGTTCGGTCAAAGAATTTTGCGATTCATGGCTGATTGTCCTGCTTCCCGGAATTGATAAAATCCTGGCCGAAATATGAATTTGTGGACG
>JAIOQL010000191.1 GCA_021413405.1 Leptospira sp. | reverse complement strand
ATTCCCCGTAATTCTTTTCCAACTGCTTCTATCGGATGTGCAGCACCTTTGTCCCGGAGTTTTTGAAAATTCGGATAGCCAGCTTTAGTTTCAGCTACCCATTCCTTTGCAAATTTAGCTCCTTTGTCTTTTTGGATTTCGTTCAGGATTTCTTTCATTCTGGCTTTTGTTCCTGAATCGATAATCCGTGGTCCTCGTGTAAGATCGCCATATTCCGCAGTGTCACTGATAGAATAACGCATTCTGGTTATTCCGCCTTCATAAATCAGATCGGTTATCAGTTTCACTTCATGGAGACATTCGAAATAAGCAATTTCTGGATCATATCCGGCCTCGGTTAAAGTTTCAAAGCCGGCTGTTATTAGCGCTGAAAGACCACCGCACAGCACCACCTGTTCACCGAAAAGATCTGTTTCTGTTTCTTCACGAAAAGAAGTTTCCAATATTCCGGCGCGTCCCCCTCCAACGCCTGCAGAATGCGCCAAGGCGCGCTTTTTTGCACTTCCAGTTGCGTCCTGACTGATAGCGATTAGACAAGGAACTCCTCCACCTTCAACAAAAACACGTCTTACCAAGTGACCGGGACCTTTTGGAGCAACCATATATACATCTACATCAGCAGGAGGTTTAATCAGATCAAAATGAATATTAAAACCATGTGAGAATACGAGTGCGTTTCCTTTTTCAAGATTTGGTTTTATCTCGTTTTCGTAAAGATCAGCTTGAATAGTGTCCGGGGCAAGAATTTGGATTATGTCAGCTTTTTTTGCAGCCTCAGAAACCGAAAAAACTTCAAATCCTGCTTCTCTCGCATCTTTCGTCGACTTTGAACCTTCTTTTAATCCTATGATTACCTTGATTCCAGAATCCTTCATATTTTGAGCCTGAGCGTGCCCCTGACTTCCGTAGCCGATAACAGCAACGGTCTTACCTTTGAATATATTTAAGTCGCAATCTTTGTCATAGTATAAACTTGCCATTGTGTCCTCGTTTTTTGTAGAAGGCCTCTCATTTCGAAATCTTTTGATTTGAGGCGAACTGTGAATGATTAATGCCAGAATTGTAAATTTCGCCCTATTGCCAAGAGAATTTCCAATGAAACTAAGGACTTTTAAAATCAGGGTAAGGGCGTTCCGGATACTTATCCGCTTTAACAATCTGTGTTTTCATATAACGAATCTTAAGTGTTCCCGGCGGGCTGTTCCAGGCTCGCGCATCCGCGCTCGGTCGGAACTCAAACAGACTAAGCACCGACCAGGCCTTTCACATCCCTAACGCAGCTTTCTTCTTATTTCCACCTCTGCAATGGCGAAAAGTTCAAAAATCAATTTCCCAATCTTCTGTTAACTCCCTCCCTTAGTAAAAATAGTTCTCTTTCTGTTGTAATCGCAGGGAAAAAATCGGATCCGTCCATTTTTGCTTTCGCAGCGGCTTCCTTAAGAAAATGAATTTGCTTGTAACAATCTGTAAGTGTTAGAGAATGTCCGCATCCTAAAAGATGATACCCTTCATGAATGAGGGTTGACTTGGGACCTCCTGTGATCAGCTGGAAGAGTGTTGTGTATTTTGAAAGAATATAACCTCGAGTGTGTGTATATCCGTCAACAGCTCCGTGAATTTCCAGTTTGAAACCTACGAATGCGAATAGAATAAGCGAAAAAATTTCGGTTACTATATCAACGGGACTGCGGCCTACAAGAGCAACGATGCGATCACATGGAGGCCTGAGGGGATACAACTGTAATTGCTGCGAAATTGTGCTTCCCCAATAGCCTCCCCGTTTCCAATCAGAAACAATTGCTTTTTCTGGAATTATATTATAGAACATCAACTCCGTCGCCCATGCTATGAGAAGATCTTTAATCTCCTCATCAGTCACATCTTTTTCCCTGAGAAAACATACTTTCATTGTTGCAGGAGGGCCAAAATTTATTTTTTCCCTTTCGGAAGTAATGTGAAAACCCACTGTCGTACAATCAAAAAAAAAGAACAATCCGGCTAAAATTACCGGCAATTTTAAAATACGGGAGTCACTTTTTGTTTTGCCGGAAAACGGGTCCGTGAATCCGGAGAGAGAATTAAAAATTCCTGACATAGTCTTTTTATTTGAAAAGCAGGTTTTGAAAATTATGTGATAACGGTTAGGATTGGAGTTAACGGATAGTTATGTAAAGAATTTTTTAAAGAAACGATTCTCGTTCTGAATCGTGGACCCAGCTATCTTTTTCTGATTTCATCATCTTAAATAGTGTTGATGCGCCTTCCTGTTTTATCAGAAAATTTTCTTCCTCAGTAATAGGTAGTCCGAACAGAAAGTTGACAGGATTTCCATCTTCGGCAAGGAGTCCTTTAGTTTCAGAGGGGGAAATCTCATTTGTAAGCACTATGGAAGTGAAATTCAACCGCAAGGCATCAGGATCCTTTCTTGTCATCAGTATTGTGTGACCATTCCCGAGCCAGCTTCCCATATTCCATGGATAGCGAATCAGCTCACCAATCAGGTGAGGAATCCATGATTCCGATCTGTCACCGTCATCCGAAATCTTTATCGCAAATATAACTTCCGATCGCGCATAACGTAGATAATCTTTATGATATAATTCTACCTGTGGCATATTCTGTGCGCTCATCCCGATAGTTGAATAGACCAGAATTCCGGGATACTGTTCCGGGCGGAAACGCGCAATTCCAAGCTGGGGAAATTTGCCTCCATCAGCGGACCAGTATTTTTCGTGGGTTCCAAAACTGTTTTCAAGGAAATCCAGTCTATGCTTCTGGATTTTATTCCATGCTTCTTTTTCAGAGCGGAACTCCCAGAATTTTCGTGAAGATTCAATTCTTTCCGCAATCACCCCATGTCCTGAATCCCCCAGAGGGCTTGCGCATATCGCATCAATCTTTGCTTCCTTCGAATATCCATGGAATCCTTTGATTCCGGACCACGGTGGCAGGAATGCATACAATTCCTCATGGATAAAAAGGCCAACCCCATCTCCTTCTTCTGTCCAGATAAAATGTATTTCGTCTTCCCTGAATGAGGGCTGGCCTTCCGGATGAAAAACTTCTTCTTCTATAAGAAGGGGGGCTAGTCCGTCCTTAAAATCATTTTCGCTATGCGACTTTGGTGCAGGTAATAGATTTCTAATCCACAGTGATTTTATCGGGATTTCCGGATTGTGCTCTGATTGCAGGTAAAGATAAACCGTTCTTCCGTCGTTTTCGAGAAATGCGGTGAAGGAACTGTAGGGATTTGCTTCTTGATAAATGATCCGTGGTGTAACGGATTCCATCAATAATCTAAAGCCGATGGAGCTGTCTTTGCTGCCGTTTTATATTTTGCAAGAATGTTTAGAATATTTTTTTCCATATTTTCCTCAATCAGGATTTCAGGAAAAAAACCTGATGCATTGATCAGACCCTTAAGGGAACCCTCTCCCCAAGATTTGTAATTCTTTAGGGCTTTGATAACTGCACCCGGGACTTCTTTTTTTTCTTTTTTCGCTTTAATGAATGCGTCAATCGCAGCTTCCGCTGTCAGAAAAAATTTCATGTTATTTTTTAACTAGATTTGAGAGATATTCCTGTCTTTTTATATCACGTTCTGATTTATTCATGTTCAGCCATTCCAGTTTTATCTGCTTTTCTGAAATCCCTTTCAAAGTGGCATATTTTTTGATTAATTTTACGGTTTTCTGGTTCATGGAATACAATGCGTACCGGTTAATCCTCTCCGTCAATTCAAAATTTGTGGCTTTAGTGTACAGATGTAATTCATTTGACCTTTCATAAAAATATAAAATCGTGTAGTTCTACATTATATGAAAAAAGAAATCAGTGATCGCTATGAGAGTCAATCCGTTGAAAAAAAATGGATTGAATATTGGGAGAAAAATCATTCTTTCAGACCCGGAGCAGATGGCAAAGAATCATTCTCAATTGTTATACCTCCTCCGAATGTTACCGGGACTCTCCACATTGGGCATGCTCTCAATCACACAATCCAGGATATTATAATACGGATTGAACGTAAAAAGGGAAAAGACGCTCTTTGGGTGCCCGGCATGGATCATGCTGGCATTGCAACACAGGTTGTAGTTGAACGGGAATTAGCGAAAGACGGAAAAAAAAGAACAGATTTTTCACGTGAAGATTTTCAGGATCAGGTCTGGAAATGGAAGGAGGCATCCGGTGGCAGAATAACTCATCAGCAGAAGATGCTGGGTGAAAGTGTCGACTGGTCCAGGGAACGGTTCACTATGGATGAGGGTCTTTCCCGTGCGGTTGTAAAAGTTTTCCGGACATTGTATCAGGAAGGTCTGATATATCGGGGAGAACGGATAATCAACTGGTGCCCGGTGACTAAGACCGCAATTTCTGATCTTGAAGTAGAATTTCGTGAAACAAAAGGTCACCTCTACCATATCCGGTATCCAGTCAAAGGAACAAAAGAGTTCATCGTCGTGGCAACTACACGTCCGGAGACAATGCTGGGTGATATGGCTGTGTGCGCCCACCCTGATGATGTGCGTTATGCGAAATTGAGCTCTGCAATGCTTGAACTTCCACTCACAGGCAGAGAAATTCCTTTTCTGTTCGATTCGTTCGTTGATCCCAAGTTTGGGAGCGGTCTTGTTAAAATTACTCCTGCACATGATCTGAACGATTTTGAGGCAGGCCAGAGACTTGGACTAAAGCCTCTCAATATCATGAAGACAGATGGAACGATGAATGAAAATGCCGGTAAGTATTCAGGGCTGGATCGTTTTGTCGCCAGAAAAAAAATCATAGAGGATCTGCAATCTATTGGACTGGTAGAAAAAATAGAGGACTACACTCATTCGGTTGGTCACAATTCGAGAGGTGGGGCGGTCATCGAACCATATCTCTCAACACAATGGTTTGTAAAAATAAAGCCCCTTGCCATCCCCGCAATCGAAGCCGTAAAAAGCGGAAAGATCCAATTCATACCGAAGATGTGGGAAAAAACATATTTTGAATGGATGGAAAACATTAACGACTGGTGTATTTCTCGCCAGCTTTGGTGGGGGCACCGGATTCCCGCATTTTATCTTGAAGACGGAAGCATGATTGTTGCTGACCACATCGATGAGGCATTAGAGACTTTTAAAAAAAGCAAACCAGATATAAAGAAAACAGATATCCGGCAGGATGAAGATGTTCTCGATACATGGTTTTCATCCGGTCTTTGGCCGTTCAGTGTTTATGGATGGCCGGAAAAAACAGCCGATCTGAAAAAGTTTTATCCGAATTCAATCCTGGTTACAGGTTTTGATATAATATTTTTCTGGGTAGCAAGAATGATTATGCTTGGTCTCAAATTTCAGAATGATATTCCCTTCAGGAAAATTCTGATTCACGGACTTGTGCGCGACAAACATGGAAAAAAATTCAGCAAATCATTGGGGAACACAATTGATCCGCTTGAAATGATGAAACTTTATGGCACCGATTCGTTTCGTTTTTTTCTGACCATTTCTATGCCGGAAGGCCGCGATATTCTTTTTGATGAAAGCAGGCTCGACGGATACCGGTCATTCTGCAATAAAATCTGGAATTCCAGCCGCTTCATCCTGATGAACCTTTCCCCCGATTTTGAAATCAAATCTCTCGAAAATCTGAAACTGGAATCTTCGGATCTCTGGATTCTAAACAGGTTCAATGAAACGCTGGCGCGTTATGAGAAAGCCTATGAAAATTTTCTGTTTTATGAGATGGCTACTTCGATTTATGAATTTATCTGGGGAGATTTTTGCGACTGGTACCTGGAGCTTTCGAAATCCAGAATATACGGAAAATCAACTCCGGAATCTGCTGAATCTGCAAAGCAGGTCCTGGTTAACGTACTGATAAAATCATTGAATCTTTTACACCCGATCATGCCGTTTATTACAGAAGAAATTCATTCTGCTTTTTCAGATATTTCTCTGGTGAAGGAAAAATGGGTGAGTCCATTCCCGATAGATAAAAACTCCAGCGGGATTCTGAAAATAAATATTCTCCAGGAAATTGTAACAAAAGTCCGCACTGTCCGTTCTGAATTGAATGTTGCTCCGGATAAGAAATGCAGGATCATTGTTAAGTCTGTAGATCTCATAG
>JAIOQL010000190.1 GCA_021413405.1 Leptospira sp. | reverse complement strand
AAACGACCTGTTTGCTCTGGTTCAGACAAAGAGTCCGGACATGCACTATTCCGGGTTTGTCAGTTCCCTTATCTTCCACTTTTAGAATTTTGGTTCTGGATGACAAAGTATCACCCGGGTAGACTGGCTGTAAAAATTGGACATTGTAATAGCCCAGGTTGGCAACTGCTTTCTCCGAATTGTTCTGAACTCCAAGTGAGAGAGCTACGTTAAATACCTGGAGAGAGGACACGAGCATGTCCTTGAATCCATGCGCCTGCGCGAATGGTGAAGAAAGAAAAAGCGGATTGGCTTCCATGAATACAGTTGCGAATTCCTGAGCAAAAGACCGGTCAATCGTGAAAGCCCTGGGATGAACGTAAATGTCCCCCTCTTTGAACTCCTCGAGGTATCTTCCGTATGTATTTCTGACTGCTTTTGATGTGTCTGCGGGTGTTGCAGGTGCGATTTCTTTGAATATTGGCGATTCTACGAATTTCATAGTTCTTGTATATTTTTCCAAGATTTAGCGTAAAGTAATTTCCAATTTCAAAAAGGGATTTAAAATTGCTGGATTCAACCATGAAATTTCTCCGACCGTTTATATCCCTTGCCTTCGCTTTCTATTTTTCGGCATCCTGTATCGCAATTTGGGAATCAATCAATGGAGTTGATATAAAAGACATAAAGAAAGCCGGAAAGCTCCGTGTCATCACTGCCTATGGCGCCAATAGCTATTTTATTTACAAGGGTCAGGCAATGGGCTTTGAATATGAAATGTTGCGATTGCTTGCCGAGGACATCGGAGTTGAACTTGAGATCATTACAACCAGTGATATGGACAATATTGCTTATATGCTTAACAGCGGACTCGGAGATATTGTTGCAGCAAATCTTGCCGTTACCGGAAAGCAAAGTAGGGAACTTCAATTCACTGAACATCTTATGCTTACAAAACAGGTTCTCGTCCAGAGAAATCCTGGCTACTATCCAAAAGGGGAAGTAAACGCAAAAACGAAGTTTATCCGGACACCAGTCGATCTGATCGGAAAAAAAGTTCATGAAAGGAAAAATTCCCCTTTTTATGAAAGATTAAAAAACCTGAGCGAAGAAATTGGAGGAGAGATAGAAATTGAAACGGTTGCGGGTGATGTGATCACAGAGGAACTGATCCGGAAAGTCAACGACGGAGAAATAGATTATACAGTCGTGGATGAACCAACAGCCTTGATCAACCGGGCCTATTATCCTGACCTGGATGTAAGTGTCCCGATCAGTTTTCCCCAGAGGATTTCCTGGGTCGTCCGGGCTCAATCACCTGAACTCCTCAGTGCGGTGAACCAGTGGATATTCAAAGTTAAGAGCAGTGCTACGTTATCAGGCATATATAACAAATATTACAGCAACCCGCGGGCCTATAGAGAACGGGTAACGAGCGAATTTTTTTCGAAGACAGGAAGCAAAATATCATCCTACGACAAATTCATCAAAGAAACAGCCAAAAAGGCCGGATGGGACTGGAGACTCATAGCGTCTGTCGTGTTCCAGGAATCCAGGTTTAATCCGCGCGCTCAATCCTGGGCCGGGGCGAAGGGACTCATGCAAATTATGCCGGCAACGGGGCGTGGTTTAGGTCTTGCGGAAAGCGATATAATGGATCCTCAGAAAAATATTTTCACGGGTGTAAAATTTTTAAAATATCTGGATGAAAGTGAATTGCTTCACGGAATAAAAAATAAAGATGAACGGTTGAAATTTGTTCTCGCGTCTTACAATGCCGGGCCGGGGCATGTGGAAGATGCGAGAAAACTCGCACGACAATTCAAAAAAAATCCGGATGTCTGGGATGAGAATGTAGGTCCTTACATTGTAAAATTATCCGATCCTGCCTATTTCAACCGGGATGGAATCAAACATGGTTACTGCCGGGGAGAAGAACCCTACAATTATGTGAAGGAAATAATAGAACGGCATAAGCGTTACAAAGACTTTATTAAAGAATAGGAATATCTGTAAATATATCGATTTATCAAAATATTATCTACGTTGCAAATGTGAAATTTTTCTTGAAAATCAATAATTTTTGAAAAAAACCTAATCCTACCCGCACTTTTTTTACCTGATATTATATAGAACTTCGCTTCTGAAAGGGAGCCCGGAGTTTAGAATTATTTGATTTGAAGGTAAATATGACTCTTTATCCATTAGAGCATCCAAGAACTCAATCTTCTCTTCTTGTGCCATCACGATTTCTGGAGGATTTTCGGGAACGAACAGAAAAAACAAGTAGAGAAATCTATTTTCATTTTCTGATAAAAAGATACAGCCCAATAATTTTATCGGGCTGTCTAGGTAGTAGAGAAACCGTGAAGAGAGGATACCAGAACCCGGGGCAAAACCTTGTTAAGAAAAACTTCAATCCTTCGAACCAGGATTGGATTCAGTTTGATGCCATGGCTGACTATTTGGGGTTATCCATGACAGCATTATTCACTTTACTTTTGGTGCTCGATATCGCGGGATGGGGGAAGCTCTTATCGGAAAAATTGTATGATCGTGGAGTTCCCCCAATCATATCTGCATTTTCGTCACAAATCCTTATCCAATACCAATTCCCGGTTGCAGTACACCGGAAAATTCGCTTTAAATTCCGGATTTAAACTTTTAAAGTCTGATATTTTCTTCAGTATTTTAGAAATAAATCAACTCACGCGTCTTCAATCGGTATTTTCTTTTCTTCAAGAAAACTGATTGGCGGATCCAGTTTGTATTAATTCCGTTTTTCAAGGAATGTTTCGTTATAAAATCTTTTCGATTTCCCATAATCAGAACAAATTATACCGACATGATTTATGCGATTCAATTTCGACACAGCATATTATCATACTCCATAAACCAATGCGAGAGATCCCCAATGCGCTCCAGTTCGAAAACGTGAACGCAAAGACTTTCGGATCCATATCTATTTTATGCTATTGGCGTGCGCTTCGTCTTCAACGGCTTCTTTGTCCAGTGACTCGGCCAGGTTCTTCTGCTTTGCTTTAGTATTTTCATCAGATGCTGATTTTCCCCCATGTCTGAGTTCAGCCAGATCTCTGTAATGTTTAGCCAGTTTTCTGTGTTCTTTAGCTTTATTTAAAAAGTAATTCTTTACAGCCTCTTTTTGCTCCTTTGTCGTCGCAGTATCGACGAGTGCTTTTTCCAGCAAAGAATCCTCAGCCAAAAGAAAACTTCCTGAAATCAGAAAAACGGAAACGAAGATTGATAAATTTTTCATTGATTTTGCTCCATGCAAAAAATATTATTTTGTGTTCCCATAAAATCTGAATTACCGGAAATTCTCAAGTATTACTCAGAAACTACTGCAACATTCAAATTGATATTTATCAAGAATTTCTTCCTGTCCCTATTAATTCAAAATCAATCTTAATGCAATTAATTGATCTTACATTAATTTTATTTACGTCCTCTTTTTTGTTCCGGAATAAAGTCTAGATTCTTTGCAATTCTCTTTTTTCTTGAAAATTTATTTTCAGCATAAACATCATAGAGAAGGACATACATACAGATTGCAATAGCCATTGAATAGAGAACGCCGATAAAAATGATGAGCACTCCGGCTCCGAGAAGAAATATCCCGGTAAAAGTAAAAAAAATTGTAATCGTAGATTTTCCGCTCGTAAACATAAAAGAACGTTTGATGGCTTCCTTTATATTCAGGTTCTCTTCAATAATAAATATTGGTGTGAAGGCCATTCTGGCAAGCAGCCAGAAAAAAAGAATTACGCCCATTCCAATCCTGACCTGGAAAAGAAATGTCTGTTCTCCAAATTCAAAAGCCAGTTTGAAAAGAACATTATAGAGCACATAATAGCAAAGTGCAAAAAGAAATATTGCTAAATAATTTTTATATCCCTGAAAGATCATTGAATAACTGGTTTGCTGTTCACGGACCATTGCCAGATAAAACCGGAGCAATCCGTTTAACATATACGAAGTTACGGGAAGGGTGAAAAACCCCAGAAGAAGATTCTGATAACTCCGTTCGTAGGCAATTTTGAAAACGAGAAACATCATTCCAAAATGAACTATTATGAGCACGATGGAGAAATAAAAATTTGCACGCAGAATCACAGGAAGCTGTATCCGTGTAATTTCAACGCTTTCACCGATAAAATTTTTCAGAAGAACCGGGGCGGCAACCAGGTCATGAAATAGCTTTCTAAGCATAAATACTCTCCCTAGTAAGAAGGGTCATCCTCACATCTGATAAAATATTTAACAAGAAGAATTCCCGGAAAACTGCTGATTACGATCCGTCCAAATGAATTAAATATACCCGTTCAGCCGGTACATAAATATTCCAACCCATTCCTTTAGCGCAGTGGTTGTTGTATCAAGTGCCCCAACCGAAGGAACAATTGCTTCCCAGCTCATTACCGGCTCGAGAGCACGATAATCTGTAGGAAAAGGAGTAATTTCGAAATCCTGGGATTTGAAAAGAGCCATTGTTCGCTTCATATGAAAGGCTGATGTAACAAGAATAATTGTTTTCATTTTTTTTTCACGAAGTATCGCCGAGGATTTAAGCACGTTTTCGGCTGTATTTCTGGAAACCGACTCAGTGAGAATTTTCTGGGCAGGGATCCCCATTTGAACAAGGAATTTTTTCGCAATCTCAGCTTCAGGATTTCTCTGGTGAAACAATATTCCGGAACCACCTGTGATCAAAATCCAATCCGCTTTTTTTTCTTTAAAAAGAAGCATGGAATCGGTGA
>JAIOQL010000165.1 GCA_021413405.1 Leptospira sp. | reverse complement strand
TTCAATTCTTTTGTTATTGTTTCACAAAACCCGTTCACTACAAGGAGTTTTGCATCATCCTCGCTTAGTCCCCTCGCCTGAAGATAAAACAACTGATCTTCATCAATTTTGGAAACTGTAGCTTCATAGTTCAGGGATCCGTGTTCACCGGAAATATCATTGTACGGATATGCATGGGAAGAAGAACGGTCATCCATGATGAGTCCATCGCATTTCACATGACTGAAAGCTCCCTCAGAAGAAGGTTCAAATTTCACAAGACCGCGATAGGAATTCACTCCGCCATCAAGAGAAATTCCTTTAGCCAGAACATTGCTCCGTGTATTTTTACCAATATGAATGATCCTGGCACCTGTGTCCTGGACCTGCCCTTTTCCGGCAAACGCCAGCGACAGCACACTGCCTGTAGAGTTGTCTCCCTGTAAAACTATTCCCGGATACTTAATTGTATTCGCACCAATATTGCAATCGGTCCATGTTATGTGTGCACCAGTGTGGCAGAGCCCGCGCTTAACAGTCCAGTTGTACATATTTTTCTTCCAGTTCTGGATTGTTGTATAATTGATCTTTGCATTCTTGCGAGCAATTAGCTCTACAACAGCAGTGTGAAAGTTTGTTCCGTTGTCCTGAACGGAACTGCATCCTTCGCTGTAGACAATTTCAGAATCCTCGTCTGCAATCAGAAGTGTTCTCTCATACTGCCCTGATGATGCAGCGGTTACTTTGAAATAGGCCTGGAGAGGCATTGGAGTTTTCACTCCTTTCGGACAATAGGCAAAGGATCCGCCGCTGAAAACGCAACTGTTTAGAGCGGAAAATTTGTTATCCCCTATTGTTACAACGCTTCCTATGTATTTACGGACAATTTCCGGATATTCTTTGATTGCAGTGTCTATATCACAAAAAATAATCCCGAGATCGGTCAGTTCTTTTTTAACATTTGCATAGACGGTTTCGGAATCATTCATCGCTTCGATTCCAGCGAGATATTTTCTTTCATGTTCCGGAATTCCCAGCTTCTCAAAACTACGAAGAACCTCAGGGTCTACATCAGCCCAGGATTTTTTTTTCTTCTGATTAGCTCCCACATAATGTGTATAATTATCAAGATTGATATGAAAATCAGGAAAAAAACCCCAAGTAGGCATTGGTTTTTCGTTGTAAATCTCGAAAGCACCCAGCCGGAATTCAGTGAGCCAACCCGGTTCATTCTTAATGTGAGAAATTGATTCTACTACCTTTTTCGTTAATCCCTTGGGGAAATTATCTGCTTTGTAGAATCTGTCTTCCGTTTCCAAAACCTCTATGCTCATATTGGGCTCCCTTCCGTCATTACAAATCTGTAATGACGGAAAACAAAACTATTTGTTTACGCTTGCGAAATATTCTTTGGATTTTGCGGTATCAGGAGTCATCGTTTTTGCACCTTCCGTCCAATTCGCAGGACAAACTTCTCCATGCTTTTCGTTGAACTGAAATGCTTTCAGAAGCCGGATCGCTTCATCTATATTCCTGCCAACCGGAAGATCATTCACTGTTGCCTGACGGATGATTCCCTTAGGATCAATAATGAATGTTCCGCGAAGTGCAACTCCACTGTCGAGGAGCACACCATAATCCCTCGAAATTTGTTTGGTAATATCTGAGATTAACGGGTATTTGATTTCTCCAATCCCGCCATCTTTTCTTGCAGTGTTTTTCCAGGCCAAATGAGAAAATTCACTGTCAATGGAGACTCCCAGAACCTCTGCTCCTAATTTTTTAAATTCATCCAGTTTGGCATCGTATTCTACGATCTCGGTCGGACATACAAAAGTAAAGTCCATTGGATAGAAAAAGAGTACTACCCATTTTCCTTTATATTGGGATAATTTTAAATCTTTGAATTCCTTTCCAACCACTGCTGTAGCTGAGAAATCCGGTGCCTGTGATGTTACTTGTGGCATTTTTTCCTCCTGTTTTCTATTGTTAGACCATAGTATTTGGCAAGATCCAGAGGATAAAGCAGTAAATTTATAATGATTCTAAGGAATTTCTATCCGCCCTTTGCCATGAGATATTTTTCGAGGAATTCGGTGATATCAGTGATATTCCTGTTTACCATACGCTTGAGTTCAGGCGGAATATTCTGTGATTTGATAACCCGGTAATAATTGAGTGCATTCTTAAGCATTTTTCTCCGGGCAAATTCCTGGGCTTTCATAAGCATTGGTTTATATTTATAATAAGAATACTCCATTATGCTATAGTTTTTTGAAAGTTTATATGAATGCGGGATTTTTGAAAAATCATATGTCAGAGTCAGGAATGGTGCGTCATCTGCTTCCGGAGGTTTTAATTCCAGAATTCCATGAATTGTACGTTCGGGTTCTTTTTCCGGCGGTTGCTCAGCTTCTTTATCAGAATCAATTTCATCGAGGTTTCCATCGAGCACTTCGATTTCAGGAAAATCCTCATCGCCAGGTCCTGCAGGCGGAAGCTGTGGAAGCGGCGATGCTTCCACTTCCTCTTTTTCGCGATCCCGCAGCATATCCCAGGGATCCGGAAGAGATATTTTTTCAAGCGGAGTAACCGGAGATTGCGCAGTCTCAGGAGAAGCTGATTCAACCTCTTTGATAATCTCCCGGATAGTCTGGGTTTGTTCCTGTGCAACGGTGGGCGGAGGCAATTCCTGAAATCTGTCGTCTACAGGATCCGGTAATTTTATTTCAGGAAGAGTTACACTTTTCGGCTGGTAATCCTCAACTTCTGTTGGAATCGAATCATGAAAGGTTTCCTCGTTTCCATGATGAAGTCTGTGTTCTTCCGGCGA
>JAIOQL010000164.1 GCA_021413405.1 Leptospira sp. | reverse complement strand
GTATCTGCCCGATAGACAGTGGCCAAACCGAACGATAACACCGCCCCCAATCTGGTGTTGTGTTGATCTCAGGGACGGAAACCAGGCATTGGTCGACCCGATGACCATTCCTGAAAAACTGGAAATGTTTCAGTTCCTGATCAAACTTGGATTTAAAGAAATTGAAATCGGGTTTCCATCTGCTTCAGAAACTGAATTTCAATTCGTAAGGACTTTGATTGAACGCAATCTGATCCCTGATGATATTCTGATCCAGGTATTAACTCAAAGCAGAGAACATCTGATCCGCAGAACATTTGAATCCATAGACGGTTGCAGGAAAGCAATTGTGCATCTGTACAATCCAACTTCTGAACTTCAAAGAAGAGTTGTGTTCGGGTTGGATCAGGATGGAATCACTAAAATTGCAACGGACGGAGCTGCACTGATTAAAAATCTTGCAAAAAATTCCGGTTCGGAAATCACTCTCGAATATTCACCCGAAAGCTTTACTGGAACCGAACTTGAATTTGCTGTCGAGGTCAGCGAAGCAGTCATGAACGTCTGGGAGCCGGATCCGAAAAACAAAATCATTTTGAATTTTCCGGCGACAGTTGAAATGTCGACTCCCAATGTTTATGCTGACAGGATTGAATGGATTTCCAGAAATCTGAAGAACAGGGATTGTGCTGTTATCAGCCTGCATACCCATAATGACAGGGGAACTGGCGTGGCAGCTTCCGAACTGGGATTACTCGCCGGTGCTGAACGGGTGGAAGGTACGTTATTCGGCAATGGTGAGAGAACCGGGAATGCAGATCTGGTCAACCTCGCTTTGAATATGTATACCCAGGGAGTAGATCCGGAGCTTAATCTCCATGACATCAGGGAAATCGTTTCTATCTATGAGAAGTGTAATAAACTCCCGATAGGTGCAAGACACCCCTATGCGGGTGAACTTGTCTACACTGCTTTTTCCGGTTCACACCAGGACGCTATCAGGAAAGGTATGATGGCAAGAGAAAAAGCAAAAGAGAATTCGTGGGAAGTCCCATATCTTCCCATTGACCCTCACGATCTTGGCAGAACTTACGAATCCATTGTGCGTATCAATAGCCAGTCCGGGAAAGGCGGAGTAGCCTATATCATTGAGGAAGAATATGGATTCAGACTCCCGAAAAAAATGCATCCGGAATTTTCAAAAGTTATTCAGCGGATAACAGATGAGTCAGGAAAGGAAATTTCATCTCGCGAAATTTTTTCGGCATTTCAGAAAGAATACCTTTTTGGAACTGAACCTTTCAGTTTCATAAGTATACAGGAATCATCTTCTGTCAAAAATACCTTTGAGGCAGTTTACGCCAGGAACGGATTGAAAAAGACAGCTTCCGGAAAAGGCACGGGCCCGCTCGATGCTCTCCGTAACATTTTTTTCGGGACTGAAAAAATGTTCCTGAACATTGAAAGTTTCAATGAACATTCGCTGGATAGAGGTTCAGATGCACAGGCTATAGCCTATGTTGAGATTGTGAATGAACAGATGGGAAGCTATTTCGGCGCAGGCCTCAGCGGGAACATCACAGAAGCCTCCTGCAAAGCCTTTTTTTCCGCAGTCAACAGACTTTGGAAGAATTATATGTATTGACTAATTTGGAAACTGGAAGAATTGTAAGTTCGGGAGATTTTTATGAACCTTAAGACTTTACTTATACTCTCTATTTTTGTCTTCACATCGGCCACCGCATGGAGTGCTGAAAAAACTGCAGATGAGCAGTTGAAAGCTCTCAGTTCGGGAACAGATGAAGAAAAAATTGCAGCTTGTCGTTATCTTGGAAATGATAAAAAAGATGAAACGGCCATAAATGAATTAATCAATCTTTTGAAAGCAACAGATAATCCAAAGGTTGCTGCAGCTGCGGCGGTTGCCCTAGGATACATAAAAAAAGGCGGAGCATCGACGAAAGCACTCAAAGATAAGATTATGAGTGAAAATGATTCAAACGTTGTATATGCTGCACTTCTTGCATTGTACAATATCACCGTTGAAAATAAAGCTGTGGAAGACGATACAAAGGCAGCAGTTGAATACGCAGATACCCATCATAGACAAAATGAATTTGTAGCTGATGCGCTTGATAAAATTAAAAAGAAAGCAGGCAAGAAATAATCTGTTTTGCTTTCTTCAGAGGAAATCAGCAGATATTCGCGGAATATATTATTAAATGAAGTTGGCCGGAAAGGCCAGGAAAAACTTAAAAGTTCTACAATCACAGTTATAGGAGCAGGAGGTCTCGGAAGCCCTGCTCTTTTTTATTTAGCAGCAGCGGGAATCGGCGAAATACGGATTGTAGATTCAGATACACTCGACATTACAAATCTGCAACGGCAGATTGTTCACACAACAGAATCTATCAATGCAGAAAAAACCGGCTCAGCCATCACAACACTTAAGAAGTTGAACCCGCATGTTCAATTCAAGGCGTATCAGGAGAGGTTGAACTCAGATAATATTAATTCGATATTGGAAAATTCCAGTCTTGTCATGGAGGGATCCGATAATTTCGAAACTAAATTCCTGGTGAATGATGCATGCTACTTTATGAAAATTCCTCTAATCATCGGAGGGATCTTACGGTTTGAAGGACAAGTCATCGGAATTCGTCCTGACACTGATGCCTGTTATAGGTGTACCTTTAATTCGCCGCCTCCGCCTGAGTCAGTTCCATCTTGCGCAGATGCAGGAGTAATCGGCAGTGTTGCAGGAATCATCGGTAGTATCCAGGCAACAGAAGCAATCAAGTATCTGATCGGGCTTGAAGAAACAGGTCTTTTCGGGAAGATACTGACATTGGATGCAAAGACGATGAATTTTCGGAATATTTCTACCCGAAAAAATACTGACTGTCCGCTTTGTGGAAACAATAAAAATATTTTTGAGCCAAGAGATGAGGAGATTGGAAGAATATGCTGAACCTCAGCTTGTTCAGATGGAATATCAAATACGCTCCCCGTGAATAATACTTTTTGTGCTGTTTCTCACCAGTCGACATACGAAAAGTTGAAAATTTTTCAGAAATTCAACTTATTTTTCAAAAAGCATCAGCGTAGCGGAACTTTTTTTACCTGATATAATTAAGCACAATAGTTTCGAACCCGACTAAACGCTTAATTTTCATAAGGAGCAAAAAATATGCCGCTTTATCCTATGGAGCATCCAAGAACGCAGTCATCCCTTCTAGTGCCCGCCAGGTTTCTGGAAGATTTTGAGATACGCACCAAAAGAGGAAGAAGGGAAATTTATTTCCATTTTTTGATTAAAAAATATAGTTATTTAATCATGTCCGGGGGACTCGGTCAGAGGGAAACAATAAAGAAACGTTTCCAGAATCCGGGAAAAGAACTTGTGAAGAAAAATTTCAGACCGATCAATCAGGATTGGATTCAATTTGATACATTGTCAGACTATCTGGGTATTTCGAAAACCGGGTTATTTACGCTGCTTTTGGTGCTGGATATTGCTGGCTGGGACGCCCTTCTTACAGAAAAATTCTATGATAGTGGAGTTCCCCCAACTATCGCCAGGTTTTCTTCCCAGACGCTTATGATTCACCGAATTCCAGCCGAGGTTCATCGCAAAATCCACTTCCGAATCCGAAGATAAGAGAAAAATCCCAAGAAGTTTATACGAATTTTTAATAGTTTAATGGAGCTCTGGGGAGAACAATATTCACAGTCATAGCTTTATTTTTGAATTCCGGAACATAAATACTCATCCCTAAATATTTCCGTATTTCCAATAATGAAACTTAGTCAGGAAATTTCTCTAAGTTTTTTCTCCATAATTGTTCTGACATTCTCACAGTTTTTCTTAGTGTCCTTAAAGATCACTTCATCATAAGGAACTTCATCCAGAATCTGTATCTGAAAACTTCGCCTTCCTGTCAGCATAATTCCTTTTGCAGGTAGTGCCTTACCGGTCCCGCTTATAAGAATCGGAATGATTGAACATCTGCTTTTCCTTGCCAATTCAAAAGCTCCATCCCTAAACGGTCGCAGATTTCCATCGAGAGAACGCGTTCCCTCCGGGAAAATCATCAGGGAACTTCCCGCATTTAGATTCCTCTCACATTCACGCATCATACTCAAATTACTTCTGAGATCACCCCGTTTCAGTTTTATATACCTGTTCATACTCATATTCCACCCTATGATGGGAATTTTAAAATTCTCAATCTTCGAAACCCATTTGAAATGTTTGAACAAAGTATACAGGACAAATATATCAATGGCTGACTGGTGATTTGCGACAAGAACATAGGCCTGCCCCGGTTTAATTTTCTCTCTGCCGGTCACGCTGTATTTCCACAAAGGGTTTATCCAAACATAAAATGATCCCCAAAAAGAAGTAAATAAATGCAATATTCTCCGCCGCTTGTCAAACGGGACGGTCAGAACCCAAATCGCAAAGGCAATTGGAAAAAAAAGGAAGGCAATCACTGCTACAAGTCCCCAATAGAAAAAAGAAATGATTTTATACATAATCTGCTCATGATTTTGGATGAATATTTTTAGACAAGTCACAATCCGCCACTTAAGTGCAATCTTCAAAAGCCGATAATAGTTGTAGAGGCTTGCCAGATTCTCCCAAATAAGGCAAGTTTCTAAACACTGCGAATTTTCTCTTCAAATGAAGTGCGGGGCGTGTCATCCAACCGTCCCGTTTTTTTTATCGAAATTTATTGTTCGCCCAGAAATCCTGAATCACAAATGCAAAAAGCTCCTTACAGGACATTAAATAGCGGAATTATTGCCTGGATTATTCTCCCTAATATATTACTATGCATTTCGCTTGGATTCATTTCAACTTTAGTGATCAAAAACTCATATCTCGAAATAAAAGCAGTTGAATTCGAAGATATTTTTTTCTCGCTGGAAAAGTTAGTAATTCTATCTGCATATTTTGCTGGATTCGCAATCAGAAGACTGATTCCATCCGGCCATGTACGGGTCATGGAATCTTCAATTTGCATTCTTCTCGGAACTGAAATTGCGTGGAGTCTCGGAAACTCTTCAAACGTACTAATGATAGATTATATCTTCAACAAAGATATAACGATTAGTTTCATTATAATGAATTTTTTTGCGTTAGGCGCTCTTGTGTCAACTCTCAGAAACTTCCGGCTATGGAGTTTTTTGTCGGGCGGCATCGCCTACCTGATTTATTCTTATAGTATAGGTGAACTCCAGTTAAACGTTAAGGATTATTTAATCCCATTCCTGGGTCTCCTCATTGCTGAATTTCTTGTGCATGGTTTTTTTTCTCAATTCAAAACTTTCACAGAATCGAGGAGGAAAATAAACATGGACTACCTGATGAATGAATTCTTTTATACGGGTTGCATTTTCATGGTTCTGCACCTGGTTCTTTTTGCATCGTTTCCGGATGGAAATCTGGATTTGCTTATCTCGGGAATTATTTTTGGACTTCTCATGTTTAGCATTTTTCTATATTACGGATTTTTCCGGGAAAAAATAAAACTCAGATTCCGATTTGGAGAAATTCTGATTTTCATAAATCTGATTCTGACATTCAATCATGCAAGATTTGACAACTTTATTTTTTTTCTCTTCCTGATCGATTCGATCCTGATTACATACTACAGACCGGACATTATTTCTCCGATAATCCTCGGTCTTTCCTGTTTTGCCCGAGCTACAATCGGTTTGTCGTTTCTTTTTGTTCAGAGTTTATTTTTTGGTGACTGGTTCAGTTATTTTATACTTATACTGAGTATATTACTCATCATCTCCCCTATTTTCCTGAATAGAAAAATCAGTCATTTTTCCCGGATAACGTTTCTGGTTATCTCATTGGCTTTTTCAATTTATTTCTATTCGCCGGCTGTAGCGGATCTGAGAAAAATCCAGTATAGAAGTGTTGAAAGCAAAACTTTTCCATTTCTATTTTCAGATATCAACTTCAATGACAAGGATTTTATCTATTATAAATCCGATCTTCCTTTTAATGAACCAGGCAGACTTCCGGATCGGGAAGTAATTGCCGGGAAGACCGTTGTTTTAGGGGTCTTTGAAAATCAGGAAATATTCATTTCGTACATTAAAAAATTATACCGGGAAAAAATAGACTTTGTCATTATCCAGAATCAGGCAGATCAGTTACTTCCAACAGGACACAATCTCAAAATATCAGAATATCCTCTCTTCAGGTTATATTACCCGGACTTCAGAAATACTATCCCTGGAAAAATTCCCAGGGAAGAACTAAAGAATTCATGGAAAACAGACTATGTATATTCCCGAATTTCTTCCGCCAAATCTATCGACCAGATCATGGAAAATCTCGATGCAATCCGGAAATATTCAGGCGGAGAAATCGCCGAAACCGCCAGGAATTTTCAATCTGTTATTTATAGTTCTTATGGAAAATATGCAGTCTTCCAATATGAAAAGAAAGATTTCCTTTCATCACTTGCTATGATCAGAATCGCAATGCAGTTTTCAAAACCAGATCCTGTTTTACAGGAGATGGCATATAATTCGATTTTACAAATAACACCCGAATCGGAACACATATCAATTATGAATGAACTTGCCGGAAATCCGAAATATAAAGAACAGATTTTAAAACGTCTTTACCCGATTCTTTATGCAGAACGGAATTACATCGAAGCACTGGCTAAAATTGATGACCTCATCGGCTTCTACAAATCAACCGCTCCCCAGTCGCATTTAAATGTTCTATTGATCACGAAAGCAAAGATTTATCTAGCCATGAAGGATACCTTTAAAGCGGATGAAATTATACGGAAAGAATCATATGCCAATCCGGATTCCGTTGCATGGAAAAAGCTGGAAGACGATCTCAAGGTTCTCAAAGATTCAACAAGGAACAGATGGCTTCTGGAAACCGAAATGAAAAAAGGGGTGATTAATGCTGAATAGAAAAGGGTTTTCGACATATGCAGGCGTGGCTCTCGCGTTTTTTGCAGTAGTCATTTCAATAATTCTGGAAGGAGCAACGTTAGGAGCTTTCTTTAAGCTATCTGCAATTTTTCTGATCCTCGGCGGAACCATTGGGGCAACAATAGCCAGCTTCTCATTTTCGCAGATCAATTCACTCCTGAAATTACTGAAACAGATATTCAGTTCCGATGAAAATAGTTCTCTTACGGAAATATTTCTGAACTTTTCAGAAAAGGCGAGAAGAAACGGGCTTCTTTCCCTCGAAGAGGAGATTTCTGGAGTAAACAATTTACTTCTTCAAAAAGGGATAAGACTCATTGTGGACGGATCTGATCCGTCAGTCGTCGAGGAAATTCTTTTTGAATCGGCAGAACAAATGGAGGAATCCGAACTCAATTCTGCGAAGATTCTGGAAACTGCCGGGGGATTTTCCCCGACTCTTGGAATCATAGGAACCGTTTTAGGGCTTGTCCATGTACTTGAAAATCTTGGTGCAGG
>JAIOQL010000274.1 GCA_021413405.1 Leptospira sp. | reverse complement strand
ATACATTTCTGCCTGTCCTCTCTCATAGCTTTCGCAGTGACTGCGATTACAGGAAGATCAACAAACTTTTTAATTTTCCTGATTTCCCGCATGGCCGAATAGCCATCCATTACAGGCATCATGATATCCATTAACACTGCATCCATATCAGGCGTTTTCTTGAGGAGTTCAATGCCGTCTAACGCATTGTCAGCATAAAAGACCTGCATCCTATGCTGCTCAAGAACACTTGTAAGTGCAAATATATTTCGGATATCATCGTCCACCACGAGAATCTTACGGTTGTCAAGAAATGAATCCTGAACACTCGACTTTAATTTATTTTCCGTTCCTGTTGGGCCTATTAAATGAGAAGTTCGACGGTGCAAAAATACTGAAGTTTCATCAAGCAGAGTCTCCGGGTTTGAAATTTCCAGGACATCATTGCTGATTGCTAATTTCTTAAGGTCAGTAGCATATTTTCCACGAATGGTGCTGTCGGAAAAACCGGTGTAAACTATAATAGGCAGATCCCGAAATCCTATCTTTCGCAATTGCGACACAACCTCGAAACCTGAAAGATCAGGTAGCCCGATATCCAGAACTACGCAATCCACATTCAGATCTTTCACTGCTTTCAACGCATCGGCACCGTTGGTTACAGAAATCGTTTCGAGGTCATCGTCACTCAGAAGCTGAATAACTTTTTCACGATGCTCAGTGTCAGGATCAACGAGGAGTATCATTTTCACTTTCCTGTCAATGAACCGGTTTATTTTATCAAAGACTTCTTTCAAGGATGCACTATCAATGGGTTTGGTACTATGTTTGATTGCTCCCAATCGCCTGCTTTTCTTCCATTGATCGTCCGCAGAGATTACCTGAATTGGGATGTGTCTGAAATGTACACTTCGCTTCAAACGGTCCAGAATACTCCATCCATCCATGTCCGGAAGTTTAATATCCAATATGATTGCTGAAATTTTATAATCCTCTATGAAACTCAAAGCGTTGTCTCCGTTAAATGCAAGAATCCCTTTGAATCCATTTTCACGGGCCGTGTCGAGCAGCAGACTTGCAAAACCAATATCATCCTCAACAATCAAAACGACACGCTCACCCTCCTGAATGTTCAGCCGATCGTCTGAAGGTTCGGGTTTCACAGAGCTTGTTTTGATCCGAATCTTTTCATTTTCTTCACCGAATACCTTTGTTTCTCTGACCGGCCATTCTGCTTCAATATTTGATTTTACATGTGTGTATGTTTCGGGCAGATAGAAAGTGAACACACTTCCTTCAGAGAGTTCACTCTTGACCGATATTTCACCACCCAGAATTCTAGCAATTTCACGGCTAATGGAAAGACCAAGTCCCGTTCCACCATATTTACGGCTGGTGCTTCCATCGGCCTGCTGGAAGGCTTCAAAAATCAGGGCCCGCTTCTCATTTGATATTCCGATCCCGGTATCCTTTACGGAGAAAGAGAGGGCTTGAGAAAGTTTGCCCAGCTCCGGATGATCCTTGCTCCAACCTGATTCAGCTATTTCGATACTGAGAGTAACACCACCCCGTTCAGTGAACTTGAATGCATTCGAGAGCAGATTGCGCAAAATTTGAAGAAGTCTCTGGCTGTCCGTAAATACTACCTGCGGCAGATCCGATCCCAGGGTGATATGAAATTCAATTCCTTTGTTTTTTGCCACTTGAGTGAACGTACGATTCAGATGATCCGCGATTTCGCCGAAATGAATTTCGCTGATTTCGACGCTCATTTTTCCTGATTCAATTTTAGAAAGATCGAGAATGTCATTGATCAATTGAAGAAGATCGTTCCCGGATGAATTGATTGTCCGTGCAAATTCAATCTGCTTAGTAGAAAGATTGCCGGAGACATTCTCAAAAAGAAGTTGCGATAGAATCATCATGTTATTGAGAGGAGTCCTCAGTTCATGCGACATGTTGGCAAGGAATTCGGATTTCATCCGGCTTGCATCTGCGAGTTCTACGTTTTTGCGTTGTGTATGTTCAAACAGTTTAAGCTCCGTCACATCGCGGGCTGCTGTGAAGACACCCTGAAGGCTCCGGTCCCGGTCATGAAAAGTGGTCGCGTTGTAAGATACGACAGTAAGTCTACCATCCCTGGATCTCGCAGTGAGTTCGTAGTTAGTTATTTTTCCTTCGTTAAGAACCCGGTTTATACCCGCTTCGGCTCTTGCAGAATCGGTAAAATAATTTTTGAATGGAGCGCCGATCAGTTCGTCACGTGTGCAACCGGTCAGCAACTCAGTCTGTTTGTTTACATCC
>JAIOQL010000189.1 GCA_021413405.1 Leptospira sp. | reverse complement strand
GAAGATTGATTGTCTTGGAGATTGCCCCACTTAAAAAAGGCTGAGCTGCGGCCATTGCTTTGATGTGAGACGGATAGGAAAGATACCTCTTTCCATAACGACCGCATTTATTTGCACAATCAAAAACAGGCAGATCTTTCTCTTTGAGGAACGGTGCATTTTCAACGGTCATAGTTCCACAAACATAATCTCCTGCCTGTCTGATTTCATCTTTCGTAAATCCAAGGTATTCAAGAAGATTAAACTCAAACGATTCATAGACTTCTTTTGGAATCTTCAGATTCTTTGAAAAAAATTCCTCCCCAAGCATAAACTTGTTGAATGCAAAATTCAGATCAAAAACAAGCGGAAGTTCTTTTTCTATTTTATCCAGAATTTCCTGCGTAAAACCCTTTTCTTTCACTGATTGCGAATTTATAAATGGAGCACCGTTTAGAGTCGCATATCCTTTACAATAATTTACAATCGCTTCAATCTCAGAAGCGCTATAGCCAAGTTTTTTTAGAGCAGGGGGAACAGATTGATTGATAATCTTGAAGTATCCGCCTCCGGCCAGCTTTTTGTATTTCACAAGTGCAAAGTCCGGCTCAATTCCAGTTGTATCACAATCCATTACCAGACCAATCGTTCCGGTTGGAGCAAGAACTGTAACCTGGGCATTTCTAAAACCGTATTTTTCACCAAGTTCCAGCGCCCTGTCCGCATCTTCTTTGGCTGCTTGTAGCAGGTAACCAGGAGTGTTGGCAGAATCAATTCCAACCGGAGTTATCGTGAGTTCCTCATAGTCTTCCGCCGGAGCATTGTATGCAGCTCTTCGATGGTTTCTAATGACGCGGAGCATATGTTTTTTATTTTTTTCATAGCCGGAAAATGTTCCAATTTCGGAAGCAATCATTGCAGAAGTGGAGAAGGAAGTCATATGCATAATGCAAGTAATTGCACCTGTTATTCCCATGGCTTCTTTTGAATCATATGGAATGCCCATCACCATCAGCAATGAGCCGAGGTTTGCATAGCCCAACCCAAGTGTTCTGAATTTATAGGAAAGTTCTGCTATCTCTTTTGAAGGAAATTGAGCCATAGTTACAGAAATTTCCAGAATGATTGTCCAGATATGACAGAGATATCTGAATCCTTCGACGTCAAACTGAGATTCAGAGTTTACAAATTTCTGTAAATTGGCAGAAGCCAGGTTACAGGCAGTGTTATCGAGGAACATATATTCGGAGCAGGGGTTGGAAGCATTTATGCTTCCATCTTCCGGACAAGTGTGCCATTCGTTAATCGTTGTGTGGTATTGTGTGCCCGGATCTGCGCAGGACCAGGCAGCATAGGAAATCTTGTCCCATAAATCCCTTGCACGAAGAACCCGCGATGGTTTTGGATCCCTGTTTTCCCGTTTTGCAATTTCTTTTTCAGTTCTTTTATAAAGATTCCACGTCAGGTCTTTTTCAACCGCTTCCATGAATTCATTTGAAACACGAACAGAATTGTTGCTGTTTTGTCCTGACACTGTATTGTAGGCTTCCGATTGCCAGTCAGTCGTCAGCTCTTCAAAAAGAATTTCAGTATATCCCTGGGCAGCCAGATCGAGTACACGTTTGATATAATTGTCCGGTACAAAAAGTTTTTTAGCTTCAATTATAGAAGCTTTCAATGCCGGATTCTTTTTAGGATCAAACCTGTCCTTTTCGTTTTCAACCGGAGTGAATTCATTGCATGATTTTATAACTTTATTCAATGCACGGTTGTTGTGCATGGATCCAACTACAAGAGAAGCAACTTTTTTCTCTTCATCGACTTTCCAGTTTATAAAATGCTCTATGTCCGGGTGATCCAAATCAAGACAAACCATCTTGGCGGCACGTCTCGTAGTCCCACCAGATTTAATTGCCCCGGCAGCTCTATCTCCGATTTTTAAAAAGCTCATCAGGCCTGAGCTTTTTCCACCTCCAGACAAAGATTCGTTTTCGGCCCTAAGATTTGAAAAATTGGTTCCAGTTCCGGAGCCGTATTTGAAAAGACGGGCTTCCCGGACCCAGAGATCCATAATCCCGCCCTCATTGACCAGATCATCGTCAACACTTTGAATGAAACACGCATGTGGCTGTGGATGTTCATAAGAAGAGGCTGATTTTGTCAGCTTTCCTGATTTTGGATCTACATAATAATGTCCCTGTGACTTTCCATCTATCCCATATGCCCAATGCAGACCTGTATTGAACCATTGCGGAGAATTAGGAGCAGACATCTGATTTGCAAGCATATAGCTTGTTTCTTCATAAAAGACCCGTGCACTTGATTCATCAGAAAAATATCCATATTTGAAACCCCAATAGGTCCAGCAGCCC
>JAIOQL010000273.1 GCA_021413405.1 Leptospira sp. | reverse complement strand
TGCTCTCTTGCGCTTAGAAGTTCTGCAACTTTTTTCTGGTCAATTTCCCTGTCTGGAAGATCTTCTTTGTAGGAAAGGATCATTTTCACAAGATCACGGGCAAAAATTCCATCTGCACTATCTTCAGAGATTTTATAATAAACCCAACTGCCCTCCCGCTGGGATTCGAGAAGACCGGCATCTGTCAGTATTTTAAGATGTCTTGATATTCTCGACTGCCCCATCCCAAGCACTTCTGTTATTTCATTCACGTTGAAAGAAGCAAAAGAAAGAATGTGCAAAATACGGACCCGAGTCTCATCAGAGACCGATTTTAACGCATTCAGGATTTCACGTGAATTGTGTTTTCTGGTTTTGACAGAAGGCATAGCTAAATAACCATATATCAAGATATCCTGATATTGTCAATAGCGATTTGAAGCCGTAGCCGTGAGAGAGTCAGTCCCGCTATTCTAAAAGCGTTGTCTTCGGGTTTTTATCCGGATCCTTGGAAACGCGAACCCGTATTTCATTGCCCAGGAAATTCCAGCTCACATCGAAAAGTTTTTTCATAATATGAATCCCCCTTCCACTCGGAACCGATTTTCTTTCTTCAAGAGATGGATCTGGAACCTCTTTTGGATCAAAGCCCTTGCCTTTATCAATTACAAAAAGATCCAGAAAAACTTCCGTCTCAAAAACCTGTACTGTAATGTCATCCATCATCCTCTGACCACCATGCTCTATGGCGTTATCCAGAGTTTCATCGATAATAATATTGAACCAGAACTCTTCCAGAAAAAATACCCACTGCCGGTTTTTGTATTCCTTCCAGAGTTCCTGCTTCAGATACCTGCATCCGTCCACGGTAGCCGGGGCAACTATTTCAACAAGCATGCGCGGCCATTCCTTTAACATCAGGGCAGCAAATACTCCAGGATAGAATTCCCAGAAACGGAAATGAACAAGAAAATAACTGACAGTTACAAAAAAGAAAATGTTAAATACAGCGACCGACACTCCATCCCTCCGGGAAAAATAACCAGGATATATATATACATTAATGAACAGCACCAGGGCCAGCGTAATTGAAACTACAAGGAGCATGTTTGCGAAAAATTTTCGCAATTTATACAGTGATTTATTTATTTTATAGGATATAATATAGAGTGCAGAGCACATGCAGAGAAAAATGAATACGTAAGTGGCGTAGTATGTGAATTTTCCGGTTAGAACATGAAACCCTTCGAGATAATAATCACATAACGTTATAGTGATGAGCGAAAACCCGATCCCGGCCAAAAATGAGACGTACAGACCAACGATGACATCCCGTCTTCCGTAATATGGGAAATTCAGGGAAAGAACGACAAGAAGAAGGAAAGTCACCGTTGAATAAATTGTACTGAAAGAAGCATACTTTGCAGAATTTTCCGGATAGAGGTTCAGGAGAGCTTCATTGATATTCCAGAGTAAAAGTGAGAACGCAAAAATCGAAAAGGCAAAATTTGTGGATGTGAGAGGACGGCGCAGGATTGCAAGAGATACAATTACAGCTATGAGAAACGTTGTAATAAAATAAATTACCAACGCATAGTTTGAATTTAAGAAAATATTAACTGTGTTCGACATCTCAGACTGAGTATTTTTCTATGGTAATATTCCAGCAATTCATAGGAGATTACAAAATAAATTGTTAAGTTCAAGCAATAATTTAAGATTTTCAATTCTTTTGTATATTCTTTTTCAATTAACCCCATTTTCCGTTCAGGGTGAAAGTTCTGACGATTTTGAAAAAATCCGAAAGGGTGTCGTTCAAATCAGGGTATATTCGCAAGGGCAGGATCCCTATTCGCCCTGGATGTCGGATTCCATACATGGAAGCACAGGGACAGGGTTCATTATTGATGGAGAAAGGATACTGACAAACGCTCATGTCATTTCAAATGCGAAATATATCCAGGTACAAAGACACAATCAGACGGAATGGTTTGAGGTGTCTGTGCAATTTGTTGCCCACGATTGCGATCTTGCAGTATTAAAAGCAAAAAATCCAAAATTTTTTGAGGACTCCAACTCGTTCGAACTTGGGCCCGTACCGGAATTGAATTCTCCAATTCTTGTAATAGGATATCCGATCGGCGGAGATAGGGTTTCAGTAAGCCGCGGTATCGTTTCCAGGAAAGAACAATCTACGTATGCTCATTCAGAAGTGGATAGCCACCTCGTCATCCAGGTAGACGCAGCAATCAATCCGGGCAATTCCGGTGGGCCTGCAATCCAGAACAACAAAGTTGTTGGAGTTGCATTCCAGGTTGCGTCCCGGGCAGAAAACATAGGATACCTTATTCCGACAACGGTGATTAAATATTTTCTCAACGACATAAAAGACGGGAAATATGACGGGTATGTGGAACTCGGGATCAGGACGATGAATTCATTCAATGTATCTCTCCGGGAAGCTAAAAAAATTCCGGCTGATCTCGACGGCGTGTTCGTAACCAATGTTTTTCAAAATTCAAGTGCAGAGGGGCATCTTCTAAAAGAAGATCTGCTGCTTGAAATTGACGGATTGAAAATTGGCAGAAACGGGACAGTGAAATATGATAAAGATTCCCGCGTAGATTTTGTTGAACTTGTAGATAATAAACATTCCGGCAAAAATATTTCGATGAAAGTTTTCCGCAAAGGCGAAATCAAAACATTGAATTTCCCCGCAAAAAGAATGGATGATTTTGATTTTATGCGAAACCGCTATGACGGGGGCTTTGATTATTTTACGTTAGGCGGTCTTGTGTTTCAGCCGGCTTCCAGGGACCTGTTGAATGCGTGGAGCAAAAACGGGGAGACCCAGGGGGGGAGCCAGTTCCTGTACAGATTTTTTTATTTTATTGAAGATGGGCTTGGCAAGGATGTAAAACGTGACGTTGTTTTGTATAGAAAAATGGCCCATCCGATCAATTCCTCGGCAGATTATTTTTTAAACATGGTAGTGGAATCCGTAAATGGAATTAAAGTTCGGGATCTGAATGAAATGAAACGGCTTTGCAAAAAAAAAGAAAATGAATTTATCCGCATAAAATTCCGGGATGTCGATACACCTTTAATTCTAAAGAGATCGGAACTTGAAAAGGCAGACCGGCAGATAAAATCAACGTATAACCTCGGGGCTGAAAATGAAAAATAAAAAGCATTTTGGCTATATCTTTATCACAGGTTTGCTTTTTTCATCCCTTGCTATCCTTCCAGATCCAGGGCAGAATGAATTAAAAAGAAGTATAGTTCAGGTGAGAGTTACAAACCAGGCACCAAATTATCTTTATCCATGGCAGGCAAAGACCCCGAGATCCCACGGTGCCGTTGGAATCGTTGTGAACGGCAACCGAATTCTTGTTCTGACTTCACAAATTTCAAATTTTTCCCTGATTGAAGTTAAGAAGTTTTCCTCTTTCAATGCCTACCGTGCGAGCCTAATTAAATCTGACTTTGAATCTAATCTCACTTTACTCGAAATCGAAGATAAAGATTTTTTCAGTGACACCGTTCCAGTGAGGTTTGAAAAAAAAATAAGCATCCGTGACAATGTCACTTTTTATCAGCTTGATAACGCTGGGACTCTACAAAGCGCAAAGGGAAGAATAACCGGACTTGACATGGATGCTTCTACGCTTGGTCACACTGAACTTCCATATCTCGATATTAATTCCAATGAGAAACTGGACGGCAATGGTGAATTGATCCTGGAAAAAGGGAATCCGGCGGGAATCGTGACGGAATTTACAGCAAATAAGAATAGCGGGAAAGGTCTACCTGGTTTTGTAATCAACAGTTTTTTGAAATCCGCAAATTCCACAAAAACGGACAGGGTGTGATTGTGGCAGAAATCATTCCCCGGACAGGAGCTTCGGAAGCACTTCTCATTGACGATATTATTATTGAATTTGGTGGAATGAAAATCGATTCAAAGGGATATTTCGATCATCCGGAATTCGGAAAACAATCACTCTCATTCCTCTCGAATTGCGGTGAGGAATTCGGATTTATAGCAGGAAAAACAATCCCCGTAAAACTTTTACGGAATAAAAAAGAAATTTCCGTTCATATGCCGCTGCGGATTTTTCCATATGATTCAATACGTATCCCCTACGCTAATAACGGGGGCAAGCCGCCTGTATATTTAATCAAATCCGGATTCATATTCCTCGAACTTTCTGAATTTCTTCTCAGGGAATGGGGAAACAATTGGAGAACCAGGGTTGACCGGAAATTATTATATCTGACCGATTACCATAAACTGCATAGAGGAAAGGAAACAGGAAAGATCGTTCTTCTTGCGCAAGTTCTTCCTGATGATTCCAATAACGGTTACCACGGCCTCAGCTTTAAAATTGTGGAATCAGTCAATGGAGAAGCAATTGCCTCAGTGCCCGACCTCAACAGAAGAATCCTGTCAAGCAAGGAGAATCTTGCCCTGATCAGCCTCGAAAGTGGAATAGAAATCGTAATCGATAAATCCAAATCAGACGAAATCGACAGGAAAATAATGGAGAAATTCCGTATCAACAAACTGAAGAACTTTTAGAACCTGAAAATTTCATCTTCAAACTGACATTCTTTCACAATCCGGCTTTCGAGGACATTGAATGATACAAAGGTGAAGAACGGCTTTAGCTTTTTCAGATAGAAATTCTTTGAACGGTGATAGGCATAGGGATCCTGAAATTTAATTTCTTTCTTCATCCTGTCATAATCCTGATCAGTCGGCACTGTAAAATATACATATTTCGCCAGCAAAGAAATTTTCTCGACTGCTGTTTGTAGTTCTGAATCAGGAATATACTGCAGTACTGAATTGCATATCCCAAGATCAAATGGTGCGTATTTGAATTTTGCCGGTTCAAGATCCTGGATCGAATTGTGAATTATGGCAGCATTGTATTTCCGTATCCAGTCGCATGTCCTGATTGCTTCTACCATTTGCACTGACGGATCGACGGCTACGATTTTAAGTGGCTCAAAAAGCTTTGAAAACTCCCGGAGTAAAACTCCTTTTCCAAAGCCAAAATCAAAAATTGACCGGATTCTGATTTTGAGCAAAGAAAATAGGGAATGCAAATAGCGAGCGTGTTCTTTTGCGTTGAAAGTCCCGTCTACATCATCCCCTCTTCCATAAATATCGCTCCAATATGCCTGTTCAAATAATTTGCCATTGGCACCTTGGATTATTTTTTTTTGACCGGAAATTTCCGGGAAAAGTTTTTTAAGCATTTTCAAGGGAAAATAGACTCATCAGAAATATTTTTACTTTCCCATATGCAGAAATCTTTTTGATGGACTCTACAGTATTTGAAAGTTTGATTTTTATCTGGGAATCCTCCCGGACTGAATTAATCCGCTCAATGAATTCTTTTCTCACTAGAACCGATTTAGAATCAAGTGGAAAGTAAATCTGACGCCTCGACCTGAAAATCTTGTCAATCTGGATTCTGTCGGCACTCCAGATTCCATTAAGAACCAGAAGATCGTTCGGCTTCATGCTTTCAAGGTTAGTCGAAATAAGTTGTTCTTTTGCATAGAAATATATGTAATTACTGAATAAAGCATCGGAATAAATGGCCTGATCCCGTGTAATGAGGCCCTTTCCTTTCAAAGAAAGATATGCGCTTTTCTGCGCATTCAGATCTTCAAGATTTAATTTATTGTGAGTAGATTTAAAAGAAAAATAACCAGAAATAAAAATAACAATTACAATGACAACGCTGCTTGCAATTGAATTGAGTTCTTTTTCCGAACGCAAAAGATATGTACCGGCAAATATAGTAATGAGAGGCAAACCAAAGCGCAGAGATATTTTTCCGAAATAATCAAACATAAAGCGGAAAGAATTATCTCCAAAGAATCCGAAAATTCCGAAGCAAAAAAGAATTATAAAAATAAATGTGAGATAACTTACGAGTATGACACCCGGAATATTTTTTCTTTTGTAAAAAACGGAAGTTCTGGCACGTTGCTCCCTTATCCCTATAGTTCCGGCCTTGATCACAAAGCAAGTATAGGCCAGAATAAACATCAGGATACCGGATAAAAAAGCAATAATAGTGAGAGTGGTAAAAATCAGTAAATCATAAAAATACTGCATCCGGAAAGTAAGCAGAATTGTTAATACAACGATTGCACAGAAAAGCTCATTGAAATAGAGACCGGGCAACTCGAACCCGAACGGGAGAAACCCGGTGAGATAGACCAGGAGATAATGATTAATTTTCCATGTTTGTCTCTGAAACAATAAAAGCGTGAGATGAAGAAAAATTGCAAACAATAATGCGGCAAGCGAATGATAGGCCGGGAAATAATTCAGTCCTGAAATATTTTTCCATACGAAGAGTAAAATGACCGGAAGAGGTTCGGAAGGAGAATGAAATTTTCCATCCTCCGTCAGAGATTTCAGATTAGCCAGCGAGTTGAAAGAATCCGGAAAAAGGAAATTATCTTTTATCGAATAGAAAATGGAAAGGCAGAATGACAATAAGAGAACAGAAAGAATAATCTGATAAGGATTCGCATTTGTATTTTTTTCTAAATTCATCGCAAACTGGTGAAAGCCTACCCTATTACTAGGATTTATGTTTAATATATTAATCGCACAGCAGGGTTCTTTCTCCTTGCCAGACTGATATAGGCCTTTTGGGACAGGTTCTCAGTCAGATATGAAAGCAAAAGTAAAAATTTAGGTGTAATTATAGCATATAATATTCTGAATAGTATCTAATTCAAGAGGATAGCATGAAAAACAAAAAGGCCCACATAATCTATAACGATAAAGAAGAACCAGTTAAAGATAAGCCCTGGATTTTCAGAACTTATGCCGGTCATACCAACGCCAAAGCATCAAACGAATTGTATCGTAAAAACCTTTCAAAAGGGCAGACAGGACTATCAATAGCCTTTGATCTTCCAACTCAGTGCGGGTACAGCTCCGATCATGCTGTAGCAAAACCGGAAATCGGGAAAGTTGGCGTTCCAATCAATACTCTTGATGATTTCAAGATCCTTTTCGATCAGATACCGTTAGGTGAGATGAATACTTCCATGACGATTAACGGAACGTCAATGTGGTTGTTGTCACTTTATGTAGCATTGGCGGATGAAACAGGAGTCCCTCTGGATAAGCTGGAAGGAACTACCCAAAATGATATCATTAAAGAATATCTGGCAAGAGGAACCTACATTTTCCCTCCGGAACATTCAATCCGGATAATCGTCGATATGTACGAATACTGCCTGAAAAATACGCCGAAATGGAACCCGTCAAATATCTGCTCCTATCATTTGCAGGAGGCTGGGGCAACTCCCGTTCAGGAGCTTTCTTTTGCCCTCGCTACGGCAATGGCAATTCTGGATGCGATCAGAGAGAGAAATTGTTTTACTGAGGAGGAATTTGAAAGATGCGTCGGACGGATTTCCTTCTTCGTAAATGCCGGGATCCGGTTTATAGAGGAAATGTGCAAGATGCGTGCTTTCTCTGAAATGTGGGAAGAAATAACGAGGGACCGTTACAAAGTTAAAAACCCGAAATATAGAATTTTCCGGTACGGTGTCCAGGTAAACTCATTGGGGCTTACAGAGGAACAACCGGAAAATAATGCGTGGAGAATCCTGATTGAAACGTTAGGCGTTACCCTGAGCAAAAATTCGAGATGCAGGGCATTGCAACTTCCTGCCTGGAACGAAGCCCTTTCTCTTCCCCGGCCATGGGATCAGCAATGGTCTCTCCGTCTTCAGCAGGTTCTTGCCTATGAAACCGATCTGTTGGAATATCCGGATATTTTCGATGGTTCGCATGTCGTCGCCAGCAAAGTTAAATCCCTAAAAGAAGAAGCTTACACCGAAATTCATAAAATATTGGATATGGGAGGCGCAATCAAGGCGATAGATAACGGATATATGAAATCGCAGCTTGTAAAATCCCAGTCCGAACGGATGTCAAAAATCAACTCGAGCGAACTGATTGTTGTCGGAAAGAATAAATGGACAGAAGGAATTAAATCACCACTGATGACGGATTCTGACGGTGGAGTGTTCAAAGTAGATCCTGCTTCTGCTGAAATTACCCTGAAATTGCTTCAGGATACTAAAAATAAACGAAATGATGCGAGGGCAAAAGACGCTTTGGAAAATCTGGAAAAATGTGCCCGTGAAAATAAAAATATGATGCAAGCTTCCATTGAATGTGCAAAGGCAAGGATATCAACCGGGGAGTGGGCTGATACATTGCGAAAAGTTTTCGGTGAATATCATCCCGCGACTGGCGTTGAAGGGCAGAAACTGAGCATTGAAAATGATCAGGTCGACAAAGTCAGAGCAAAAGTAAATGCATTCATACAGAAAGTGGGACATCGTCCACGTATGGTGGTTGGTAAACCGGGACTGGATGGGCATTCAAACGGAGCAGAGATGATAGCAATTACTGCAAAGCACGCCGGTTTCGATGTGATTTATTCCGGGATCCGTCTTACACCTGAAGAAATTGTCCAGAGTGCTGTGGAAGAAAATGCAGATGTTATTGGGATATCGATTCTTTCAGGATCTCACAATGAAATTGCGAAACAAATTTTGGATGAACTTGTTCATTATAAAGCATCGGATAAGATACCCGTTGTGATGGGGGGAATCATTCCTGAGTCTGATTTTGAAAGCTTAAGAAAAACAGGTATAAAAGAAATTTTTACCCCTAAAGATTTCGATCTGATGGCAATTATTGATAAAATCGTAGATCTTATTCATGCGAAGAATACCGGGCACGGCTGATCTCTCGAGCCTGATTTCCGAAGCCGGGAACGGTGAGAAATTTGCTCTTGCAAAACTTATTTCAGAGATTGAACGGGAAGATTCAGGAGAATTTCGAAAGGCTCTGTTTCAAAATCTCAAAGATCTCGGATTTTCCGGTGAAGATTCTAAAACTATCGGATTTACGGGAACTCCGGGAGCAGGAAAATCATCTTTAATTGGAGCCCTCAGTTTTGAATTTCTGAAGAAATCGCAAAAGAAACTTTCGATAGTCGCAATCGATCCTTCCAGTAATGTCAGCGGCGGCTCGATTCTCGGCGATCGAACAAGAGTGAGCCTCCCTGCCCGTGAAAATAGAATCTATTTCAGATCACAGGCAAGCCAGCTCGAACTGGGTGGTGTTAACCCTCATACTTATCATGTAATCCGGTTGCTCCGCCATTTCTTTGACTATGTCTTTATTGAAACTGTGGGAATCGGGCAAAATGAGATCGAAGTCTCCAAGTTTGCTGATTTTTCTTTTTTGATCCTCCAGCCACTCGGAGGAGACCAGGTTCAATTTATGAAAAGTGGAATCATGGAGGTTCCAGACGCGTTCATACTGAATAAATGCGATGAGGTTGCCCTGGCAAATTCGAGCTATTACACTTTGGTAACTTCACTGGAATTTCTAAAAGACACATTGAAAGGCAAATCCTTGCCCAAAATTTTTAGAACAAGCGTTGTCAATAAATCAGGTATTGACGAACTATTAGATTTTATTCTGGATTTCAATGTTCCTAAAGTTAAAAATAATGAAACGAATCTGCAAATTCAGAAATGGATTAAAAATGAATATGGAAAATTTGGTTTAAAAGTATTTTTTGCTCATTCTGAAAAATTTAAAAAGTTTTCAGAATTCGAGGAATTTGAAACTGCATTTCTGGATATAATTCAGAGCCTTTTAAAAGATTAAGGCGGGGAACTAAACTCAAATGTCGGAACTCCGAATCGGCCGTATTTGATGATTTCTGCAGAATTTTTCCATAAAGTTTGAGTGTAAGAAATGGGATGATTCAAAAGATTCTTTGGTTTCAATCCCCGTAAAGCAGCATCCAAAGCATTCCCAAATTCAGAAGATTCTAATTTTAAAAGCACGGTAAAAAATCTCGTCATTGTCATCCCATGCATTGATGCTAAAATCCGAAGTTCACACCAATCCGCACAGTAAGGTCTAAAATCAAATCGCTTACCATCTTTGATTCTCTCCTGATATTTAAGTTTCGAACCGGAAAATCTGGGGAGGGACCCGGAATAGCCGAGGATTCTATATTTGTTGAGGATAATATGCAAATATTTATCAATTCGCGAGCCTCTTCCAATTTTAGAATAAATAATTGGAACCAATGTGCGGGGGATTGTAAAACTGGATGAAGTCATTCGATCATCACCCAATTTAATCGCTTGTCTGTTTTTATTAGTAATTATCAGGCTATGCCTGACAGATTTTGTACGAAATTTCATAGATTCCGATACTCCTTAAAGGGATAGATTTTTATCTCTTCAATTAATACAGGTATGAAAAGTGAACTAAAGTACTAAAAAAATTCATTTTATTTCAAAAAAATCACGGTGTTCCGACAAACTAACCCAAAAAAATTATGTCATTTCGGAAAGCGTTTTCCAGAGCCGCTTGAGATCCGAAATCAGATCTGCTGGTTTCGGTTGTAACGAATCCGCCAGTTTGAGTCCATCGTCAATTAAATCTAAAACGAGTTTCTTCTCCGGATAAACTCTCCCCGGATGCATACCTTTTCGTTCGTTTTTATATTTGGCTGCCTTCTCATCAATCATTGCAACCATCTTGTTTAATATTTGTATTTTTTCGCTATTTGAATTCATTTAATAATCCATTTACTACGACGCCTGATTATCCATCAATGCGGAATATCCGATTTTCAGTTTGTCAATGAAATCTTCCGGAAACTGTGAATTACTCTTTGTAAAAGTCTCCAATATTCTTAATATCAAATTTCCTTCTTCGTAACCTGTGAATATCCACTCCAATAGTTCGAGGGCGATATCAGGTCTTGGTCGGTCTGTTATGAGCAATTCACGATCAATCAAACTTTTGAAGCTGGTTATGACTCCATCGTGATCTCCAATGGAAATGCTTTTCCGGATCTTCTCAGGAATTATATTGTAGATAACTTGTCTCTCATGAAATTCCAGTTTCAGAATCTCAGGATCAATGCTCCTAGGCGATTGAAGAAAACAGTTCAGGAATTCGTTAATTTCCCTTCCTGAACTTTCCCAGACATCACAGAGCAGATTTCCAAATAAAGTTTCCTTTAACTCATTAAAGGAATTCGGATCTGCCAAAATTATTTACTTTTTCGGGGGAACGATCGCTTCTTTACATGCCTTAAAGAGAGAAAATCTCACTACTGTCTTTGCCGGAATATCGATTTCCGCACCGGTCGCAGGATTTCTACCCTTTCTCTTCTTCGTTCTTCTTAGAACGAGTTTACCGACTCCCGGTATAATGAAGGCTCCATTCTTTTTCGTTTCTTTGTATGCCAAGTCTACAAAAGCATCCAAAAAAGCTGCAACATCCTTCTTTGAAATCTCCAGGGCAGTGGATAATTCCGCAAGTAGCTGTGCCTTTTTGATTGGTGTTGGTTTACCATTAGTCATGATTTAATTTCCTTATAAAAAAACTTTTTATACCTAATTCAATATTACAATCGGAAACTAAATAAATAAGTTGTAAACATTATTTACTTTGTTTGCAATAAACAGCAATTTTCAGGCTCTTTTTATCACTAAAACCAATTTGCAGAGTTGTAAATCAGAGAAATCAGGCCTTTTTTTGCAATTTTGGGGTATTACTAGCGTTCTATTTTGAATCCACTTCAGCATTTACTTTCTTTTTTACCCTGGTAAAAAGTTCTTCTAATTCTTTTTCGGAATGGATTCTGTCAGGAGTAAACGAGGAAAAAAGGGTTCTGTAATAATTATCCTTATGGGAACGGGTAAAGCCGGCCTTTTCCATGATCCCTTTTACCAGATCCTCTTTGTTCTTATGCGTAATGATCGTAATGGTATTGAGTTTACTCTGTTTATGATCAATGTGAAAATAACATATCATATCTTCATAA
>JAIOQL010000272.1 GCA_021413405.1 Leptospira sp. | reverse complement strand
GTAACAAAGAAGAAACCAACAGAAGAAGATATGCAGGGACTTCTGTTTGCATGGTCTGTTGTAAAATTTATTAAATCGAATGCAATTGTATACACGGATGTCAATTCTACTTTAGGGATTGGAGCTGGACAAATGTCACGTGTAGACTCAGTTGAACTAGGTGCTTCAAAAGCACAAAAAGTAGGACTCTCAGTAGTAGGAAGCTATGTTGGAAGTGATGCATTTTTCCCATTCCGGGACGGGATTGATGCAATAGCAAAAGTTGGCGGAAAGGCAATCATCCAGCCGGGAGGTTCTATCCGCGACGAAGAAGTCATTAAGGCAGCCGATGAACACGGACTGATCATGGTATTCACCGGCATGAGGCACTTCAGGCACTGATATGGAATTTCTAGTTTATCTCGTTTTCTTTTTTACTACGCTCGTTGTAATCACCGTGCTGAATTATTATATTAAACTGTTCAGTGATTATGAAAAAGAAAGTTTTACCAGGTCTGAACTGATCGACTACCTGAACATTGTTCCGAAAGAAATGCTGGGGCTGTTCGAATCAACACAGGATATTACCAGTGCCGGCATCGGTTTTTTCTTATCAGCTTTTTTAACTTATATCTGGTCACTGCTCGGAGGACTGGTTGGTTCCCCCCATTATACCAATGAATTCGGAAATTATTTTTTTCAGTCATTCCTTATCCTCGGAATGTTAATGGCCACCTACTCTTCCATAGCAGAAGGAATACTGGGAGACCTCATTCATACAAATCCGGAACATTTCCTTGTAAAGTTATTCAACCAGGAATTCACCATTGTTCTCGGTTGCGGAGTGTCACTGATAGCGGCAAACATTTCCGTCTATGGAATGTATCACCAGATATTGTTTGTATTCATCCTGCCTAATATATGCATTATCGCTGGTCTTATTTTATACAAAATGAGCGGCAAATCAATGCCCGGAATGAATATGAAAATTCCTTTCCGGAAGAAAAAATTTGAAGACGACCTGGAAGAATAGAAATCTTTTCAGAAATTCTTTTAGAAATTATACCACAGAAACACGAAGACGCAGAGGTATTCCCAAAATTCAATCGCTGGAAATTATACCAAAAGTATTTCTCTGTGACTCTGAGCCTCCGTGGCAAAACACCCAATTATCCGGAGAGATTTAGATTTAGTCTTCTTTATCGTTTAGAACTTCAGACACTGTGACAAACTTATAGCCTTTTTTCTGCATCGTTTCTACAAATTCCGGAAGAACGGTAATCAGTTTATCAAACTTCCTGACTGTCCCAAGATGCATCAGTATGATAGCCCCGTTCATTCCATGTGGATCTTTTTTTTCCCAATTGAACAACATGTTCCTGATCTCGGAACTGGTTTTGTAAAATGGGTTTTTTACATTTTCGACGAGGCCGGTCAATTTATCCGTTCGTGTTACAAAAGGTTTATTGATATAATCCGGAAGATCAAGAGACCCAACCACATTCGAACTCCAGAATATATGTTTCTGATATCCCAGTTTCGCATAAGAATTCAGAATGACCTGGTTGAAGGATCCGTATGGTAACCTGTAGATTTTAGAAAGCTGACGTCCCCCTGAAATTAATTTAAATCTCTGTTCAACTTTAAATAGCTCTTCTGCCATGTAAGGAAAGTCCAGAACCCTGTCCGAAACTTTATCAAGTATCAAACGTTTCCTGAGTGACCTTTCACGCAGACTGCGGTGATGATTGAAATGACTCCAGGTATGATTTCCGAACTCCACCTGATCGCCTAACGCAATAAATTTTTTCACATATGCCACATTCGCGGGAAAAATCAATGAACCGAAAGAATCGGATGGTTTTTCATTGGAAAGAAAAAGAGTCGTCCTGATGTCATACTTCCGAATCAGATCATAGACGGTGACAAGTTCGTCCCCTGTTGAGAGGTCAAATGTGAGCGCAATTTCTTTGAAATTTGTGTTTCCCCGGGAAAAATTTTTTCCAATAAATTTTTCAGAACTTTTTTTGAGAGTATTGATATTTTCTTCAACTTCCGCTTTCAGATCACGGTCTGGAACTGTCCTGGAAAAATTACTTTTTAACTTTAGTATTTCATCTTCCTGCTCTTCTTCCTGCATGAGTAGAGTTGTGATATTCTGTTCCAGTTCATCGAGCCTCGAATCTTTTTCCTGGATTTCTGTTTTCATCCGTACAAAATTCCATTCATAGTAAACTATGAACGAAATCAGGAGGAAGACTGCACCGGCAATGGAAGCAATTTTCAGTCTTTTTTTCTTTTCTTCTTCTGCATTGAGAGAAATGAAACTTTCCTGAGAATACTCATTTACGAGCTTCTGAATGATTTTTTCTTCTGTTTCCTTGTTTTCTTCCTGCAAAGTATTCCCCAAGTTTCTAATCCCGCAATAACCCGATTGAAAAATCAATGAGGCATGGAAAGCACAATGCCCGGGCAAATCCCCAATTCGGCACAGCAGAAGTCACCAGAATCCATTTATTGTTAAACAGAAAAATCATTTGTATGAGTCTTTATATAAAACCTTTCATTTTAAATTAATCGTAAACTCGTTATATTTACTCAGCTTACAATTCTCAAAAATTTGCCTTTCTTTCCCTGTCTGACCAGATATTCTTTTCCTTTTTCCAGGACAGTCTTTTCATCAGAAATTTTTTCTTCGTTTAAATATAACCCTCCACTTTTTATCAGTCTCCTGCCTTCAGAAGTGGAAGTAATGAACCCTGCTTTCGCGAGAACTTGGACAAGCTGCGGGTTTTCTTTTGCAAACATCTCAGGTTCGATAGCAAACGATTCAACAGATTCCGGTGTTGCCCTGTTTTTGGTGCTATGAATCCTGTTCCATTCCGATACAGACTCTTCAACTTTCGCCGGGGCATGGAACTGGTTTGCAATCAGAACTGCCAGCTCAGTTTTTATTTCCTTTGGATGAACTTCCTTACTATAAATCGATTTTTTTCTTTTTTCGATGTCGCCTAACGGTAAATCTGTCAGAAGTTCAAAATAATTCCACATCAATTCATCACTGATTGACATGATTTTTCCGAACATATCTATGGGTTCGTCATTGAATCCAACATAATTTCCAAGGGATTTTGACATTTTTTTTGATCCATCAAGTCCAACGAGCAAAGGCATTGTTATGACAACCTGCGGAGCCTTCCCATAATCCCTCTGGAGTTCACGGCCTACAAGAAGGTTGAATTTCTGATCTGTACCTCCAAGTTCCACATCACTTTCCATAGCTACAGAATCGTAACCCTGCACAAGAGGATAAAGAAATTCAATCATCGAAATCGGATTCCCCGACTTAAACCGCTTTGTGAAATCGTCCCGCTCGAGAATTCTGGCAACGTTGTATTTGGATGCAAGCACCAGAACGTCCTCAAACCGCATGGGGGAGCACCAGGTAGAATTAAATACTATTTTAGTTTTGTCCCGGTCGAGGATTTTAAAAACCTGGGACTCATATGTTTTTGCATTAATTTCTATTTCTTCTT
>JAIOQL010000271.1 GCA_021413405.1 Leptospira sp. | reverse complement strand
GATCTGATCATAGTAAAGCGAAGCCCGCAATGAAAGCGGCAGTCTTTTTCCTGATTTTTTCTGTTTTGGCGCGGCAAATAGATTCACGCGATTCTGTAAATACGGTTGAAGATGGAGTTCTTCGTGTGACCGGAAAAGCTCTGGAGACCGGGGTTTATACATTATCTCTTCCAGAAGAGGCTTCAACAGTAGTTTTGGTTGGCGTTGTTCATATAGCTGAAAAAGATTACTACGCTAAGATCAGGTCAATGATGCAGGATATGGATGTAGTTCTATATGAGGGGATACGGCTGACAGTTCTTGATGGCAAATTTGGCATATCGGAAATGATTTCTCAAAATACCAAAGGCGCTGATCTGGCGCCAGAGGAGTATTTTAAATACCGGGATTGGATTGCTGCACGGCTAAATCTCGCGAAACAGTCGGAACAATTACGTCCAGGTTCTAACTGGATTCATGCTGATCTGACATATAGTGAATTTATGTCTATTTTTCAGAGAAATGGCAGGTTCTCGAATGGATTTAACCGTTATTTAACACTCGACAATAAAAATATGCTAAAAGAATATAACGATATAAAGGACATTGATACAAATAATTTGGAATATTCCTCGAGAATATTAAATATCAAACGAAATTTAGCAAAAAACTTTATCAGCTCTGCCAATGCCCTCTGCTTTAATGATGAATATCTGTCCGTTCGCAACTCTTTGATCACTGAAAGAAATAAAATTGCAGTCAATCAGGTACAAAAAAGGCTTCGTAACGGTATTCCGGTTTTTTGTAGCTGCCGAATTTTCACTGGTTTCTTTACGGCCTTCCCGCCTGGAAGAACTCTTAAAAGACGGAAAACCTCTGGCACTCATTACAAAGAAAGCAACAGAGAAACTGAATGATATGCTTTCCGTTTGCCAGGTGGGAATCACCCTGGCAAGCCTGCTTCTCGGCTGGCTCGGTGAGAAAGTCCTGGCACACAGGCTGGAGCTTTATTTCAATAATGTAGAACTCTATCCAAATCAGTCAACGGTGCATGGAATTGCGTTCACTGTTTCTTTTATCATAGTAACATTTCTTCACGTAACCCTCGGAGAGCAGGTTCCGAAAACAATTGCGATACAAAATACGGAAATGGTTGCCCTCCGTTCATCTATCCCGCTTTTCTTTTTCTATTTTCTTTTTTATCCGATCACATTTATTCTCAGCCGGGTTACGGGAGGCATCATCCGGCTATTTCGCCTAAAAATGCTGAAAGAAAAATATGTCCATTCAGCCGACGAATTATTAATTCTCATTGGAGAACATTCGAGACAGGGAAATGTCGATAGTGCAGAATTACAGATCATTCAGAAAACGATCGAATTTTCTGAGCATGAAGCAAAGGAAGTTATGACACACAGGCTGAGTATCGTTGGAATCCCGGCTAATCTTGAAGTAGAAAAAATTTTACCACTCATCGCTGAACATAATTTTTCCAGATACCCGGTTTACGAAAATACAACTGATAAGATTATTGGTGTTGTTCATGTTCAATCTTTCCTTGAATGGATGGCAAACCCGCTCAGAAATAAAGCTGATAAAATAACAATTCTTATGCAAAAACCCATTTTCGTTCCGGAGACGCTTTCGATCGAAAAGGTACTCCAAAAGCTTCGTCTCACAAAACAACATATGGCCATTGTTGTGGATGAGTATGGCGGTGTAGCTGGAATATTGACACTTGAAGATATCATTGAAGAAATTTTCGGTCAGATTAGAGATGAGACGGATGAGAATGAAGTGGATCCGCTCCCTAAAGATTCATCAACCTCTTTTATCATTGATGGGGAGGCTGAACTTGATGATCTGAAAGAAATTCTTGAGGGAGAGAATCTCGAAGAAGTGGAAGATGTCCGGACCCTCGCAGGATTCATCATAGATAAACACGGAGACATGCCGAAGGAAGGAAGTTCAATTAAAATAGCAAAAGGAAATCTCACCGTTGAAAAAATGGACGGAAATAAAATCAAGACGATTCGCTTTGTCCGGACGCTTGAAGAAGTCACCGGCGGTGAGGATAACAAAAAAAACGCCTGACCTGAAATTGCGTATTATATGAACAAAGAAATAGTTATAGC
>JAIOQL010000269.1 GCA_021413405.1 Leptospira sp. | reverse complement strand
ACCGGCCGTCCGTTTTTTAAAAAATGGGAAGATTTTTATTCCAGAAAATTCCGGCTTTGTACATTTCCACTGATTATCGGATGCAACAAATCTAACTGATTTTATAAATTACCGGGTTGAATAAATATCCAGAAAAACAGGATAAATAAAATACTTACAACAGAGGCAAAAGAAAGACCATAACTTTTTTCGATCGGTGAAGCAGTCACCAGGGAACCCTTCTCGTCTGTCATAAATGCAGAGACAGTTACCCTTAAATAATAATAAATAGCTATTGCAGAATTAATTACCCCGATTATCAGTAAAATCCTGTTCAAAAGTAAATCGGACTCTGCCATTTTCTGAAACAGAAATAGCTTTGCCCAAAATCCGCCTAATGGAGGAATTCCGCCTAATGAAAAGAAGACAATAAGAAGACCAACGGCAGAATATGGTTTTTCTTTCACAAGCGATTTGATCGAATCAAATGTAATTATGAGTTTACTATTTTCAAGATAGGCAATAATCGAAAAGCCCGCAATATTCATAAAAGAATACAAAATGAGATAATATATTACTTCCATTTTGGCTCCGCAAACAATACCTGCAACTACGTATCCCGCATGAGATATGGACGAATAGGCGAGTACACGTTTGAGATTCTCCTGTTTTAAAGCAAAAACATTTCCAAGAGTCATTGAGAATGCAGCAATGATCCCGATTAATATTGACCATTCTGGTTTTTCGATGGGGATATACTGAAACAAAACAAGCATGAGTCCCATAGCAGCCGCTTTCGGACCGGACGCCATAAAACCTGTTATAGTGGTCAACGAGCCTTCATAAACATCGGGAGTCCATGCGTGAAACGGGGCTAAGGCAATTTTAAAACACACTCCAACAAGAAACAATCCCAGACCGATTTTAGCATAGTAGGACTGAGGACCTGTTCCTGCAATAGGCGCCAATGCAGCATCCATATGCGTTGAACCGCTTCCGCCAAATAGAAAAGCAATCCCCATTAACATAAACCCCGCCGAAAATGCACCGAGCAGAAAATATTTCATTGTGGCTTCAAGTGCTGAAATTTCTTTTCTCGCCATCCCAATCATAACATAAAGCGAAATGCTAAGAAGTTCCAGCCCGACAAAAATGAGGATCAGATCGAATCCGGTGGTCATGAAAAACATTCCGGCAACTGCAAAAAGTAAAAGCGGATAAAACTCCGGAAAATCAATTCCGTGCTGCTTCAAAATTCTTGGAGAAGCAATCACAGTTAATATTCCGGTGATCATATAGATCACATTCAGCCAGACAGTTATTGAATTGAGTGAGATCTGCCTGTTAAAATAAAAACCTTTTCCGGGATTTGAAAATCCTGTGAAAATAACAAATATGAGTGCCAGAACCAGGAACAGCCCGGAAGAATACCGGATGATCCTATGATCATTTGTATGAAACAGAAATTGAGTCAGCAGAAACGTAATTCCCGCACCACAAAGAATTAACGCCGGAAGGATAGAAAGAAAATCTACAGAACCAGGAATAAAATTCATATGCAGCATCCTCTAATTTTCATTTTTCCCTTTTATTTCCCCAAGCGGTTCCATAGGTACATTCTTAGTATTTAGAATTGTATATTTACTTGTGTATCCCAAAAGCCTTTCTTCAAATGAAAGAACTGGAACTCCAAGTGAACTATAATTAGTAAATGTTTTTATGACCGGATTGTTCCCGAGATCCACTTCGCCGACAGTTCTTTCTTTGATCGCCTTAACTGATGCAGAATTCAAATATACCTTTAGAGAAGGTTCAAGATACCGTAAGAAAGTTTTTGGATAAATTCCAAACCAGAAAATCAGGATCACAAGAGGAACGAGAAGGAAAATTTCACGCGCATTCAGATCTGTTAAGCTTTTATTTTTTGGATTTGTAATCTCACCGAATAAAAATCTCTTTGTGAACCAGAGAAGATAGCAGGCTGCCCACACAACTCCAGTGCCTGCAATAATTCCAAGGACAACATTATATTTCAAAGCTCCGAGTAAAACCAGGAATTCTCCAACGAATCCGTTCATTCCGGGAAGACCTACGGATGAAAGCATCGCTATCATAAAAAATATGGAGAATACCGGAACAACTTTTGCGATCCCACCATAGTCAGCAATCATCCTGGTGTGTGTTCTCTCATAAATCATTCCGATCATGAGGAAGAGCATTCCGGTTGAAATACCATGGTTAACCATCTGGATCATGCCGCCCATTACGCCCTCTTCCGTAAAAGTCATCAGACCGAGAAGACAAAAACCAAGATGCGATACAGAACTGTATGCAATTAGCTTTTTACCGTCTTTTTGAACCATTGCAACTAACGCACCGTAGACAATCCCGATAACGCTTAGAATTACAATGAGATCTTTATATTCCAGTGCTATAGTAGGAAAGAACGGTATACAAAACCTGATGAATCCATAGGTTCCCATTTTCAGAAGAACTCCGGCGAGGATTACAGAACCTGCCATTGGAGCCTCAGTATGCGCATCCGGAAGCCAGGTATGAACAGGAAAGACAGGAATTTTAATCGCAAAACTCAATGCAAAAGCAAAAAACAGAAACACCTGAAGTTCATGGGAAAAATTCTGGAGCGAATTAACCGAAAGCTGTTCGATCGAAACACTTCCTGTTTTATAATAAATTCGTCAGGACAAAAAGCAGTAATGCAATTCCATCCAGACCAAAATGGTAATCGACAACCAGTTTTCCCGAAACTAGCCAGGAAGAAATCCGGTGCACGAACTGAAGAGATGAATCATTCGGATTAAAATAGATGAGAAGAGGAACACTCAGAATAAAAGCAATAAGCGTTATACCGAGACTGGCCCATTTGATTGCCGTATCATTTTTCAGAAGGACAATAACAATAGCACCGGCTATGGGGAAGAAAATAATCAGGGAAAGTATGAAATCAGGCATTGATTACACTCCCCTGAAATACAAAAATGCAAGTATGAAAATCGTACCGAGAACAATAGAGAAGGCATAGTCTCCTACTATCCCGGTTTGGATTTTGCGGAAAATCCCGCCTATATGAACAAAGAATTGACCCGACCCGACGATTAATCCATCAATTAACTTTTTATCAATAACAGAAGAAAGCCATCCTGAAAACCGGATCAGCGGTTTGATTATGAGCAATTCATACAATTCATCAACATAATATTTGTTATAAAGAAATTTTGAAAACCCTGTTATCCCGGAATCCTGTAAAGGCACCGATTTGCGAACAGAGAAAATGAAGTAGGAAATAATGATCCCGGTGAGAGCCACCCCGACTGAAATATAAATGAGTGAAAGTTCAACGCTGTGAGAAAGTTCGTGCGGTTCTTTGACAATCCCCCAGGCCCGGCCGATATGTTCACCCTGCAGAAAAATTGGCCCGAAATAGTCAGAAAGAATGTGAGTTCCCCCGAACAAAAGATGTGGAACCTGAAGCAGACCGGCAAATGCAGCACCGACAGCCAAAAGAACAAGCGGCAAAGTAATTGTCCACGGAGATTCATGGAGATGTTCCTTCACGTGATGATCAATTCTTTCGTTCCCATAGAAAGTCAGAAAGACTAAACGGAACATATAGAATGCCGTGCAGAAAGCGCCGGCAAGACCAATGGCCCAGATAATGTGACCAATTTCATGAAATGAAAATGCTTTTTCAAGAATCAGATCCTTGGAGAAAAATCCACTGAATGGAGGAATTCCACTGATTGCCAGCGTGCCAATCATGAAAGTGATCCATGTAATTTTCATATAGTTTTTCAGATTTCCCATGTTGCGCATATCCTGTTCGTGATGCATTGCATGAATCACTGAACCGGAACCGAGGAACATCAGTGCTTTGAAAAATGCATGGGTCATCAGATGAAACATTCCAGCTGTATACGCCCCTACACCCATAGCGAGAAACATATATCCCAGTTGGGATACTGTAGAATAGGCCAAAACTTTTTTAATGTCATTTTGCAAGAGACCAATTGTTGCAGCAAAGAAAGCTGTCACTGCACCAACAATTGCAATCAGTTCGCTGGCAGATTCAGCGGCAAAGAAAATCGGATTAAGCCTGGCTATCATAAACACGCCTGCAGTCACCATTGTCGCTGCATGAATGAGTGCTGACACCGGGGTGGGACCGGCCATTGCATCGGGCAACCATACATATAACGGAATCTGTGCGGATTTACCGACAGCACCGATGAAAAAACAGATCGCTACCCAGTTAATGATTTCTTTGAACGGGATCGCAGAGGGCATTGCCGCAATAATATCCACGTATT
>JAIOQL010000268.1 GCA_021413405.1 Leptospira sp. | reverse complement strand
CGAACAGGCTCACGGAGGAGGCAACTATGGAATGGGTCCATCCGGAAAAGAGTATGGAGGTGCGTTATGCGATCTTGTGAAAGTTCCGTTTGCAGAACAGATGCTTATTCCGTTTCCGGGAGAACTCGATCCTGTTGACTGGGCCAGCTGGTCTGATAATATTTCAGAATCATGGAAAATGGTCGGACAGTTCCTTGAAAATGGAAAGTCAAATCGGGTTCTGATAATGGGTGGATTCGCTTTTTCGATCGCTCTATATTGCGTCATACTGGCTAAAGGAATGGGGGCGTACGTAGAATATTGGGATGAAGACAGGGATCATCTGGATAAAGCAGAAGCACTGGGCGCAAAAGTTGTGCAGGTAGACTGGGAAAAATCAAATACAATACCGAAAGACAGATTTTCCATTGTTGCAGATGCCTCCGGTTCAGAAGCCGCTTTTTCACTGGGGATGCGTCATCTGACACCGGGAGGAGATTTCACTACGGCAGGGATTTATTGGACAAATAAAATCCTGATTCCTTTCCTTGAATTATACAATACCGGGGCTTCGATTCATATCACACGGGTTTCCAGCAGGGAAACAATGCCAAAATTACTTGAGAAATTTCAAAATAAAATATTCGATCCGGGAAAAGTCAGGCCGGTCGTTGCTTTGCTTGCAGATTCTAAAGAAGCATGGCAGGAACCCGCAACAAAATTAGTAATAAAGAATTATTAGATATCAAAGATCTTTTTTGGAAAAGATTTTGTATCCCATATAAAAAGTTCCAATGACCCACGAAATGAGGATTGCAACGGACAAAAGAGCGCCACCGGTTCCACCGAGAAGTTTCTGAAAGAATGCTGCTGAAAATCCGAGGAGAACGGCGAGGTCCATCTGGAGAAGAACAGAAATTCTTACGAGGTCAACCGGATTTAGCGCAATCAGAATGAATACAGGGATATCAACCGGATATTCTCCGAAAAGGAGACCGAGGCCGGTGATCAGAAGATCATAAAGGAGATAGAAATAAAACCAGAAAAATAGAACGACTGATATCACAATTTCTTTTTTTTTCACGAGAAGGGCAATGTTGATTCCAATCGTCATAAAGATTACATTGAGCAGGATTGCGAATAGGAGAAGTTCAAGAAAGATAAACACCATACTCAGATCAGGAAGGGTAAAAATAAAAAAAGGAATTCCGATCCCGGCGGAAATCCCTGCCCCCAGGGACAGCGCCATTCCGAGCCATTTCGCGAAAAAATATACGTTACGTGACACATCGCGATAAAGGATCATATCAATGAAATTCATTGTTTCCAGAAATGAAATGCTCCCGTAGAGTATTCCAAACAGAGGAGTGAGGAGAAGCACTTCATTGAGCAGGCTTGAAATACTTCTTTGTCCCTGTCCGCTTCCTATGTAGAGGATGAGTGAGGAGAAAAATGCAAAAGCAAATACATATGTAAAGAACCACCTGTTTCTGAAATTCTCTTTGATTTCGTAGGAGATAATATTCAAAAAAATCCGGTTTCGTTTTTCTGTTGGAACAAATAGTTTCAATTTCACAGATTCCTTTTATCCTGCTTCCCGTAGGTATGAACATTTCCCCTGAATAGATTTTGCAGGTCACCGGAATTTCCTTCTCCGAGAATTTCAGACATTGAATTTTCTGCCTGGATTTTTCCTTCGATAATCAGTGCTACCCGGTCGGCTATCTCCCTGACTTCCGGCAAAATATGGGAGCTGAAAAGAATACTGCACCCGGAATCACGTTTTTCTCTCAGGAGATTTTTGAAAACATTTGCTACAAACGGATCAAGACTTGCTGTTGGTTCATCGACTATAAAGAATTTTTTCGGGAACATGAAACATTGCAGTATGTTTACTTTCTGTTTCATCCCACCTGAAAGTTTTCCTAGCGGTCTTGAAATGAACTGGCCGACTTCAAAAATATCGAGCAGGCTTTCTTTATATTCAGGTTCATTCTCTTCAAGTCCAGTGACCATATCCAGAAATTCTCCGACAGTCAATCCTGCCGGAAAATTTGGAGTTTGCGGCATATACCCCGCAAATTTTCCGAATTCTGAAAATGAAATTCCTTCTGCATCCAGCCGGATCACACTTCCCTGATCAGGAAATGAAAGTCCGACAAGGCATTTTATCAGAGTTGTTTTTCCTGAACCGTTTGGACCGATTAGTGAAAAAATGGAACCCTTGTCAATTTCAAGATTTATACCTGAGAGGATTTCGGTGCCACCGATTGTTTTTTTCAGATTCTTGATAAGGATCATATCTTCACCGGCTTCATTCTCGGCGTTGGATCAATCAGATTGTCAGGGACAAGAAGAGGAAATGCTTTTTCTGCAGCATCCAGAAACTGGACAAGAGGGGAGTTGAAAAGTACCATCAGGAACGGGTATTTTGAAATCCAATAAGCAAACACGGGCACAGGAAAATGAATCTTATCGCCTGTTCCATCATGATTCAGATCATATCCGCTGTATGCACTCCAGTAATTATTCCGGAACTGGTTTTCATCTTTTCTTGAATTTGTAATGATATCGAAAACATTTTCATTAAAATTATTTTTTTCAAATTCATTGCCGTCGCAATTTCCAAAAATGCTGATTCCCCATCCATTCCCTGAGATTTCATTGGAAGAGAACCGGTTGCGGTTACTGCCTTCAGCATAAATGCCGATTGTGTTATCTTTAAAAACATTTCCAGCAAATCTGGAATCAGATATGTCTTTCAAAAGAATGCCATAGGAATTCAGGCTCCAGTTTTTTTCGAACCTGTTTTCAATAACACTTATCCCTTTTGAATACATGATCGCAACGCCAGTCGGGTTATGATGAAAATGGTTCTTCAAAAAAACATTTTTGTGGGAGAACATGAAATGCATTCCATACCGGAGACTTTCCGTGCTTTCATTTTCTTCAATGTTGAGATCCTCCGCAAATTCGAGATAGATCCCGTCCCTGTGCCGGATGAGCCTGTTTTTTTTAATATGGATATTTCTGCAGTTCCA
>JAIOQL010000267.1 GCA_021413405.1 Leptospira sp. | reverse complement strand
TTGAATAATCAAACCTTTTCGAATGATAATCGGCAAAACCAAGATCTATTATTCTCTTTATCATAGAATCGTAATCTCCGAACGTCGCCTCATAGCACACGGGAAAAGAACTGTATTTAAAAGAAAGTCCGGGGGTGAGATTGAGTTCCAGGAAAAAAGGAATTCCGGATCCATTAAATTTCCAGTCTGCCCTCGCATATCCTGACACCCGCAATTTTTCGCAGAGACAAATCGTCCATGATTGTATTTCTTTTTCAAATGGAAATTCATCACCAAATTCAAGTTTCTCAATCATCTCTTCTTTCGATTTAATTTCGTGCGAATAGATTTCTGCAGGATAGGTAATTCTGGCAACCTTTGACGCCTGAAAATTTCCTTTGTTTCCTACAATGCCCAGAGTAAATTCAGGTCCATCTATATATTCCTCAACCATAACTGAATCAAATTCCTGAAAAAGCAATGTGAGCACTTCGACCAGCTGGAACCTGTTTCTTATAACATTCCTGTCAAATATCCCTAAACTTGACCCTTCATCCGCCGGCTTTGCAAAAACAGGAAATGGAAAAGTTATTTGTGAAATTTCGTTTATATCATGCAATACAACGCTCTGTTTTACAGGAAGTCCAGACTCAGCCGCCATTTTTTTCGTCAGATCCTTATTGAGAGAGATGCATTGAGCAAACGCATCAGACCCAGTATGCGGAAACCCAAAAAACTCACTAAATCCCGGCACATAAGATTCCCGGTTGCGGGAACGAAATCCCTCAATTAGATTAAAGAAAATCAGGTTTCCATTTTTTTTATAAAATGCGGAAAGCGGATCAAAATATTTATCAATTGCAGAAAGAAGAATCCGTTTATCTTTTGCGGGCTCGATTAAAATTACCTTGTAGCCGGATTTTTCCACAGACGCCCTGAGATACTCAATGCTTTGGAAAGACTCCCATTCCTGGCGTAAGTGCGGATTCACAAACGAAAAAGATTCGTAAATGTCCGCAAGGATGACTACTTCTTTAGCCATTCTGCACTGACTTCAGATTTCCTTTAACCTGCATCCATAATTCCGGATCGACCTCATCATAAGAGAGATCATAGCCGGAATCAACGGGCTCCGGACTGATATGGTAGTTTCCGTTCACGGCTGATTTAAATAAATGGTTTCTTGTCTCCCGATGAAATCCGAAATACCATTTCGGTGATAGTGTAATTTTACCGCCTCCACCCGGGAGATCATTCACAAATTGAGGGATTCCAATTCCACCGATTTTGCCACGCATATATTCGATAATGTCAAATCCTTTTCTAAGCGGCGTCCGAAACCCCCTCGAACCAGGAATAATTTCCGGATCATACATATAATATGCGCGAACACGCATTTCCAGTAGCTTTCTATGGAGAGAGAGCATTTTTTCGCCGGAATCGTTGATCCCTTTTAAAATCACACACTGATTTCCTACACTAACACCAACTTTGAGAAGTTTTAAGACAGCCTCTTTAGCCTCGGGAGTGCATTCTTTCTCATGATTAAATTGTGTATTACAAAAAATGGAAAGCCGTTCCGAATTATGGGAATCAATAATTTTCAAAAGAGCGTGCGTTATGCGCATTGGCAGTGTCACCGGATTTCTTGTTCCTATCCGGCAGATTTTTACACTTGGAATATTTTCAAGCCGTTCCAGGATATAATCTATTCTGGAATCGGTTAAATTGAGTGGATCTCCACCGGAAATAACCACATCAGATATCTCCGGATTATTTTCGATATAATCAAAACACTCATCGAGCTGACCAAGTTCCATTCTTTCATCATTGAAAGAAACTTTCCTCCCGCGCATGCAATGTCTGCAGTAAACTGAACATTCCTGGTTACTGAACAAAAGAACTCTATCATTGTACATCCTAGTTAGTCCCCTGACTGGAGAAAGTCTTTCCTCATGCAAAGGATCCGGAGATTCTTCCGGGGAAATGACAGTTTCTGAATCTGAGGGAATGATCATTTTGCGGATCGGACATTCGGGATCTTCCGGATCGGCAAGGGACATGTAATATGGCGTTGTTCCGACATTCAACCGGATAGAATTCCGGATTCCTGAAAATTCTTTTTCAGTTAAAAGAAAATAATCCTGAAGCTGGTGCGCTTTGATCCTGTTCTGAAGCTGAAATTTATAGGAATTCCAGTCCGGATTCGAAATCAGCTCTTTCCTGTTTTGCAGAATTCTCTCTTTATTCATAGTACGAACCGATTTTACCATGTCCCGGTTCCCGGATATAATTACAAAACCGGGATAGCCAAGAATACCACTTTAGAAATATAGGTATTTGCAGAGACATGGAAAATTTTGATAAAACAAAAATACGGTTGCTGGCCTTTGACATTGACGGAACCATTTTTTCTTCTGAAGAAATAATACTCCCGGTCTACAAGGAAGCAATTGCAAATTATATAAAAAAATCAAATATAAAAATTCCGGTTCCGACGCAGGAAAGAATAATGCTGGAAATCGGAAAACCGGTAAAAACCATTTTCAAAAACCTACTGCCTGAACTTCCTGAACCTGAGCGGGACAAGATCTCAGACGACGTTCTGCGTTTATTATGTGAAAAAATCCGGAACGGTGAAGGGCATGTATATCCGAACGTCTTTGAATCAGTAAAAAGTCTCCGCGAAAAGGGCTTTAGCATCGCCG
>JAIOQL010000049.1 GCA_021413405.1 Leptospira sp. | reverse complement strand
AAAAAACTGTAAGAATTCCCCCGGCACCCAGCAAAGCCCTGTCTACCGGAACCTGGACCAGAATCAATCCGGAGAGCAATCCCGAAAATGCAGGAATCACCTGACTTGTGATCGTGTAAACACTCATCAGTCTTCCCCTGTATTCTTCTTTGCTTTCTGATTGTAGTAAAGCTACCACGAGACTGATTGAGATGCCTGCTCCCAGTCCGCTGAGGAGCAGGAAGAAAATAGAAACTTCCAGACGAACACTTGCGCCTAACGCACACAATGCAGACCCGCAAAGAATTCCGGAAAAAAGAATCATTTTGCCGAGCCCGAATTTTTTTGCCATCGGAAGAGAGATCCCTCCGCCTACAAGCAGTGCAAGAGCCATGGCACCTAGAAAAAGTCCGCGGCTGATGTCCGCAAGCCCGAGGATGTTTGTTGCAAACCTCGGGAGCATTACCTGAACGAGACCCATTGATAAATAGACAATGATTGCAAATAGAATTGATTCTTTTAAAATCGGTGTTTTCCATACATAACCGACACCCTGGCGTATCCTGTCTAAGGCTGAAGATTCATGTCCTAATCCGACAGCTTTGAGTCCGAATAGTGAAATCATGGAAAAAGAAAAAAGTCCAAGTCCGGTGTAATGAACGATTTCCCAGCCACCGATTTTTTTACAAAGTGCCAGAAGGGGAGGCGCGGCACCAAATCCGAGCATAACCAGAATATTGAATATCACCGCGAGTTTTGCCTGTTTGTTTCCTGCCAATCTTCCGAGAAGTGCCATTCGTGCGGGAGCAAGCACTGCCCATCCGATTCCAGCAAAAGCTGCACCCAATAGAAAAACATACCGGTTCACTTCCATTCCTAAAACAGTTGTGAGACTGAGTAGAGAAAGGGAAATTAAAAAGGAACAATGTGCAAGTTGGGCAATTTTCTGTGGACTGTGTGAATCGCACCATGCCCCTCCGAACCAGCCGAGAATTAAGGGAACCCCGAAGCAAAGCCCGAATCCAACACCTGCATATAGATCAGAGTTCCATACATCCTGGGCATATAAAATAACGCTGTAGTTTGTCAGGTGTCCCCCAAGAAAGCCGGTGTATGAAGCAATCAGAAATCTGGAGATATCAAATGTTCTTGCCTTTTCCGGATTTTTCATCTGGAAGGGGTCACTTCAATCAATGTTGGCCGGCCGTCTTCAATATGCCAGCTGGGAAATGCACCGTTACAGGTGTATGCTTTTCCGCTTGGACTGAATTCAATGTCTCTCGTGAAAGAGACTTTTCTGGGCAGAGGATAGACTTTCCATTTTTCGGATTTAATATCAAGCGTTAACAGATTGTCAGAGGAAGTACCGGTTACCCAAACCATATTTCGAGGTCTGTCGACATTCAGCGAATAGGGAGTTTCGACTCCATCAACTGCTGTCGGCATCGGAAATGTTTTGAATTTTCCATCTTCCGGTGTGTATTTTACAATTGCACCTTCCGGAAATGCTGCGATCCATACGTTATTCGACGAATCTATACGCAACCTTCTCGGTCCCTGAAATGGCGTATCAATTAATTTTACAGAATCGTTTTTCGGATCGATCACGCCAATAGAATCCGCATGAAGCCTTGCAAACCATACCAGTCCGTTAGGCGCAATGTCTATCCCATAAGGAAGAGGCATTCCGGAAACCCGTTCGTCAACCGGGAGATAGTGCATGGGAAAGCCCCAGTTGAGGAGTTTTAAAATAAACCCGCTGATGAACAGGCTAATTGTTTCTTTTGTGCTCCGGGAAGGGAGATCATACACTTTGTAGGTTTTTGTTTTCCTGTCGAATTTTCCGATCTGGTTGGAAAGAGCGAGTGTGAACCAGACCCTGTCCTCGCCATCAATCCGGAGAGTATGAGGATAAAGACCATTTTCGAAATTATGATCGGTGAATTTTTTACTGACCGGATCAAATTCGATGAGTCTTTTTTGCAGAGATGGAGTAATGAATATATGTCCGTCTTTGGGAGCCTCTGCTAAAGAATGAACCCCGACAAATGTTTCATGCTTGGGAAACGTTTTCAGTCTTCCCGACAAAAGTCCGCCAAGCGAATCCCGTTCTGCATGTGGAACTTTGAACACCACCGTTTTTCCATTGACCGGGTCTATTTCCCAAATTCTATCCTGGAGGTTATCGCCTACATAAACTTTTCCGTTTGAGTGAAACAATAAATCATGCATCTGTGAAAAACTGTCCCCAATAGGCCACTCTTTCATCGTAGTTTTGTGCAGTTCGCTTCCCCAAACTCTGCCAGGATGAACCCTCTTAGGGTTTTCGATCAGTTCCTTATAAGCCTTAGAAAGAATTGCCGGCATTCTCTTTTGCGCCTTGCTCGTCGGGCGTGATCCGTATCCGATCATCCTGTTAATGATTACCTCCCAATCTTTGTCGGAATAGGGTCTTCTCATAAAAAAACTTCCCTGCTGGTGACAGAAACCGCATTGTTCCATGTAGACTTTTCTGAAATGTTTTTCATCCCCCCAGTCAAGAGCCGCGACCCAGCTGTTAGATGGATACTGTGCGACCAGTTCATTAGGGTCTGTGGATGAGGTCTTTCAGCTTTAACGGTTACCATGGCCAGGTCTAAAGGCCTACCGGATTTGTCGGTGACTGTAATATTGACCGGAAAGACAGATGAAACTGTAAGGATAGAAGAATATAAAAATAAAATTGTATATTTAGATCTCATTGAATTCCACTCCTTTGGATTTTAGAAAAGCATAAAATGCTTCTTTGGATGAATACTTTGGTATATATCCAAAATTTTTCTTCAGACTCGCGTTGTCCAGCACCGGTCTGTAACGTAAAAAATCCAACTGTTCCGGGCCGTACTGGGAAAGCCGCAAGGGCTTCAATATTCCAAGAATTGTTTTTAATAACCATGCAGGAAGAGGGCGATATGGTTTTCCCAGAATATCCGCGATTTCGGACATAGGGATTGCACCGTCACCAGCAAGATTGAATATCCCGGATTTATTCTTTTCAATTCCGACTAGTAGAATATTCATCACATCCTCATCCCATATAAAAACAAATGGACTCTTGCTTCCGGTAATTCCGAGTATGCTTTTCTTTTTGAATAAATCAGTGATTAAATTATTCACAGTAGGACCGAGAACGGTTACAGGCCGCAAAATCAGCTGCTTG
>JAIOQL010000266.1 GCA_021413405.1 Leptospira sp. | reverse complement strand
TGTCGGTTCTACAGACAATTTATCAGGAGAAGCTGGTAAAAGATGTTCCGCTATTCAGTTTCGTTGACGGAATAAAAGAACTTGGTGAACTTGTTTCCGGATTTTCTCCGGAAAAAACAGAAAAATTAACCGGGGTGGCTGCGGAAACTACGAGGCGGATTGCAAGAGATTTTTCTTCAGCGGAAAGTGCAGTTTGTCATGGAAGAGTCGGCTTATCCACGCAGGAATTCGGGGGACTTTCCCAGTGGCTGGTTTATGCTCTCAATATTGTCACAGGGAATCTGGACCGACAGGGAGGAGCCATGTTTACTTTGCCTGCTGTTGATGTGATCGGTATGCCCCGAGTGGGCGGATCAGCTGAGAAGAAATTTGACAGGTATAGAACGAAGGCACGCGATCTTCCTGAATTTGACGGTGAATTTCCCGTCGCAGGTCTTGCGGATGAAATTCTTTTTGAAGGGGAAGGCCGAATTCGCGCGATGGTAACATCTGCCGGAAATCCTGTTCTTTCAACGCCGAATGGAAATAAACTGGAGAAGGCTCTTGAAACACTGGAATATATGGTCTGTGTGGATTTTTATCTCAATGAAACGACAAAACATGCAAATATAATTCTCCCCCCCACATCTGCACTCGAACATGATCACTACGACCTGGTCTTTAATGTCTTTGCTGTCAGAAATACAACGAAATATTCTCAACCTGTTTTTGAACCGGAAGAAGGAATGCTTCACGACTGGGAAATATTCAGTGAGCTGACAAACCGGTTGGATCATCTGCAAAGCGGGAAGGGAGGAAGTTTTCCAAACAAGGCGAAAATAAAACCGACTGAATTCCTGGATAGGTCACTAAAATCCGGGCCCTATTCAGAATCAAAGAATTTGAATCTTGAGCTGCTTCAGAAAAATCCGCACGGAATTGATCTTGGTCCTCTCAAACCTGTATTTCCGGGAAGACTTCATACACCCGATAAAAAAATTCATCTCGTTCCGGATTGCATGCGAAAAGATCTGGAACGGCTTGCGAGAAAAAAAGATGTAATGGAAAAAGAAATCAACGGGGAAAAAAGAAATTACTACCTGATTGGAAGAAGACACCTCAGGAATAATAATTCGTGGATGCACAATCTGCCAAAACTTATGACAGGAAAATCGAGATGCACATTGCTGATCCATCCATCCGATGCAGAATCTTTGGGAGTTGCTGACGAAGGAAAAGTAATTGTACGTTCCAGGGTAGGGCAGGTTGAAATCGAAGCGGAACTGAGCGACGAGATGATGCCGGGTGTTGTCAGCATCCCGCATGGCTTTGGGCACGGTAAATCCGGGACACAAACAAAGATTGCAAACCAGTTCGCAGGAGTAAGCATTAACGACCTGACGGATGAAATGGCACTGGATGAACTGACCGGTAACGCAGCGTTTAGCGGCGTGCCGGTTAGCGTGGAGTCTGTTGCGAAATTGAAATGATCTTTAGTGGAATTCAGGATGAATTTGGAAGGAAATTTGAGGTATTGCGTCTCAGTGTAAATTCCTCCTGTAATTTTGCGTGCACTTATTGTGTGAGCGAAGAAGAAGTAAATTCCGGGATAGTTCCTTCACATTCTTCTCTTTCATCAGGTCAATTTGTGAAGATAGTTACAGGTCTTCATTCATTGCTCAATTTGCGTTCAGTACGGATTACTGGTGGAGAACCAACGATGTTTCCGGATCTGCAAAATCTGATCAGCGGTTTAAAGGCTGCCGGTATTCCGGAAGTTAAGCTCACGACTAACGGATATTTACTGAAAAAAATGGCTTCCGCTTTGAGGAGTAACGGCCTCGACTCTCTCAATATTTCTCT
>JAIOQL010000377.1 GCA_021413405.1 Leptospira sp. | reverse complement strand
GGACAGTTGTTGGAACAATATCTGGTTCCAACACAACGGTTATAAACCATATCGTTTGTTCCTTCCGATCCGTGAACGGTAGCCGCAACCGGACAGACTGTTTCGCAGGGGGCATTTTCGCAATGCTGACACATTACAGGCTGATGTGCAATTTCCATTGTTTCCGGTTTATCCGGATCACCTATATAATATCTATCAATCCTGATCCAATGCATTTCCCGACCAACTCTTACTTCGTCGCGACCAACAACCGGAATATTATTTTCGACCTGGCAGGCAAGCACACAGGCCGCGCAACCAGTACATTGGGTAAGATCTATTGCAAGTCCCCAACGGTAGCCTTTGTATTCAAACTCCGGATTGAATCCCCTCGCAGGAACCTTTGCTCCATTTTTATGAATCATCGGAATTTCTGATGGAACCTTTCCAGATTCAGGATTCTTATTATATGCTTCAATGTCTGTAGAAAGAATGAGTGGGCGTTCATCCCATTTCGTTCCGGCAACGGGCAGAGGATTCATCATGTGATGATCCTGGGTGCATGCCAATTTATATTTTTTGCCTGTCTTTTCTATCGTTACATTGATCCCGGAAAATTGCAATTGTCCATTTACAAGATTTGCCAGTTCGTATGAATTCTTACCAACTCCATTTCCGACTTTGCCAACAGAACTTCTTCCATAGCCAAGGGCTATACCTACTGCATCTTTGTGAAGACCAGGCTGAACCTGTGCCGGTAAAGTGATTTCTTTTGCTCCGGATTTCACTTTTACCACATCATTTGTTTCAATGCCAAGTTTTTTTGCCGCGTGTGGTGAAATTGCAACAAAGTTGTCCCATGTTATTTTTGTGATTGGATCCGGAAGTTCCTGGCGCAAGGAATTATTTGCTCCACTGCCATCACCGAGCGCTACGGTTGTATAAAGAGACAAAGACAATGAATCTGAACCGGATTTTTCAGACAGCCGGGCGAGAGATCCGCCCTTGAAGCCTCTGGAACCTTTTGTGCTTTCCAATTCATTTTTATTGGAAATATGCACACCTGCTCTCAGAAGATCTTCCCAGAATCTTTGTCCGTTCTTTCCGCCGGATTTCTTCATCCATGAAGATTTGATATATTCGTAGGCTGATTCAAAACCGCCTAATTTTCCGCCAGCCCAAACAATGAGCATATCTTCGAATGATCTGGAATTAAATAGAGGACGAACCAGTGGTTGGGTAATCCCGAACACACCTTTGATCGATTCGGTGTCTCCCCATGATTCCAGATAATGGTTTACTGGTGCGAGATAATTTGCGGCAGCAGATGTTTCGTCAAGTCTGTCGGAAGCAGATACAACCAGTTTTGCCTTGGAAAGAATGCTCTTCCAATCAGAACCAGGCATCTGATAAAGCAGATTCACATCATTGATTATCAAAACACCTACATTCTCGGAATTGAGATCCCTTTCGAGTTCTTTCAAATTCTTGAAATAAGAAGTTGACCCATCAATTCTGTTTGCAACATGATCGATTGTTTTTCCGTCATTATCGAGCATCGAATTCAAAAGGTTAACAGCTACCTGTAAATCAATTGCATCTCCTCCCTGAGAAGATGTTCCGCCTGCAACAACGAGAGAGGAACCTTTCGCACCCCACAAAGCTTTCGCAATTTTTTCGATAGAAGAAATTTCAATGCCAAGTTCGGCTGTCAGGGAATCCAGAGAATAGCCTGAAAGAGATCCGAAACTATTTGCACCTAACTTTGACAATGCAACAGCCACAGCTACAGCAAATTTGCGTTGATCTCCGGGTTTTATTGCAAGCCGGAAATCTGCATTGGAACCAGTCACTGTAGGAATTGATTCAGCGGCGAAGAAGGAGTTTATTGTTTTTCCACCCTCCCTGAGTTCACGTCTTTTAGAAAAAGCCTTTGAATATTCAACAGGAGAAATCCATGTCCCAAGGAAATCTGCATCGATAGATAAAATTACTTTCGCCAGATCGAACCGGTAATTAGGAACCACTGCTTTCCCATAGGAAATTTCAGAGGCTAAAGAAATTGCTTCCTCTGGAGAGGTTGCACTAAATTCGAGGTGCTTGCCTCCGCCTACTGAGTTAAGAAATTCTTTGATTATGGACCTGATTGACGGCGAAGAAACCGGTCCTGTCAGAACACGGGTCTTACCCTTATTTTCTGCAAGCTTTGCCTTTACAGCAGAATCCAAAGCAGACCATTCGATTGCGCTTGATTTTCCACTTTTGATCTCGAAAGGTTCTCTCGCTCTATCCGGATCGTACAGGTCGAAAATTCCGGCCTGACCTGATGCGCAAAGCGCACCTTTCGAAACAGGATGATCAGGATTTCCTTCAATTTTTAAAGGACGTCCTTCGCGTGCTTTCACAAGAATTCCGCAACCAGCAGAACAGGTTCCGCAGGTAGATGCGTAGTAATTTGCGATTCCCGGTTTTATATAATCAGGAGCTTTTACATAGGGAATAATTTTTTCGACCGGTTTGCGAATGCAATTCAGCGAAACCATTGCAGCCGATGCACCCATCAATTTCAGAAATGTTTTTCTGTCATAGTCACCAGTCTTGATCCTCTGGATCAGGGGATCGGGTGATGTAAAAAATTCCTGATTTTGCACTCCCCGCAGATCAGTTTTGTCTTTGGTTTCGTATGATTGCCAGTGAGCTTTCTTTTCTTCTTGAAAATTAGTTTTATCAGACATTTAAAATCTTCCCTATTATTTTATCTATGACAGGTAGAACAGTCGTTCGGAGCATTGTTTTCACGGTGACAGTTTACACAATATCCCATATTCAGGGATTCAACCTGCTTCACCTTCACCATTTCTGCTACGTTACCATGACAGTGGGAGCAATCGACTCCCCGGGAAATGTGTCGTGAATGGTTAAAATATACAAAATCCGGCTGGTCATGCACTTTGATCCACTCGATCGGCTTATTGTCAGTAAATTGCTTTGTCAGCCAGACCACATCAGGCGTTTTGTTGGCTACCATTGCGTGACAATTCATGCAAGTTGCAGTAGGAGGAATACCGGCATGGGCAGATTTATCTACCGTTGTGTGACAATAACGACAATCCATTTTGTTGTCACCGGCATGTATCTTGTGATTAAACGGGATCGGCTGATCCGGTGAATATCCAACATACTTGGATGGTGAAAATATCAGAAAGGCAACTGCCGCAACAGTAATTAGCGGAACAGATATTTTTAAGGCCCGTTGGTTCATTCTAAATAGGTTCCTTTACAATAACTGAATTAAACATAAAAAAATCGAACGTAAAAAAAGCAAGTGTTCACCCAAAAGTTACTAAAGAATAATGTGAAAATACCATTGATTAATTGAGAATGATTATCAAAGGAATCTCAAACTACAGTATTTCTCATTAATTTCGAATGCCCAAAATATCTAAAATTCATTTTCTGAAAAGTATTAATTTTGTTTTTGAATTAAAAATGAAGAAATTTAAGAAAAAAAGACAAAACAACCGGAAGTTAAATCACTTCATGACAATTCCATCCATATCATTATTCATTATTCTCTTTTTTACTACGCATTGC
>JAIOQL010000376.1 GCA_021413405.1 Leptospira sp. | reverse complement strand
GGATTGATTACAAAATCCAAAAAAAGAGTTTCTTTCATTTCTATTACTACTTCGGATTCAAGGTTTAAGAATTGTTTCAATTCATACAAAGCCTGGTTGTGCTCTGATTCTACTTTTTTGACAGATAGTTCGAGCTGCCTGAGCTTACTCTCCGCCTCAAGTACTGAAAGTCTGTTGGCAAACCCATGTCTAAATTCCGTTTTGGCCATCTCCAGAATATCTTCTGACCGGAGTAACGATTTTTGGGCCAGAAAGATTTTCCCATTCGTAGTAAGGGCTTTTAAATATGATTTAGTGATTTCAGATCTGAGTTTTGCATTGCTGATCCTGAAATCAAAATCATTTAAGACCTGATTCAATTTAGCGGATTCTATTTGTAAGGCCGATTCTCCATCAAAAAGCAATTGCTGGATGACCAACCTCACATCATTGTAGACTGTATCCTGCGCATTAACATTGATGTTCCGAAGACCGAAATATTGGATTCCAACCTTCGGTAAAAATTCTCTCCATCTTTCCGTGATCATCATTTTTAAGGCATCACGTTTTCCATCCAACGTCTTCAAAAGGACGCTGTTGGTGCTTCCAATAAGAATAGCTGTTTGCAAATCCAGTCTCAGCTTTTCCGCAGCAACTATGCTTTGTGAAAAAGCGAAAACAAGCAGTAAAACACTCAATAGAAATGGCATCCGATTGAATTTCATTTATACATTTATTTTCGGGTCTCCGGGGGCCTAAATATAGCAGCTCCAGAAAAAATATCCTTAATTAACTAAATATATCAAAATAGGCGGATCGGCATAAATGAGATGCAACGGATCGGGCTATTTAATATTCCGTGACGGTCATTTCTGTTGCATCTCCTGAAAAGCCACGGTATCCATCCATAGGCATTTGTTCTGAAATAACGGGACCTTTTGAATCAAAATAATATTCAAATTCTTTGATTTTTGAAATTCAGTAAAAACTCCCGGCCTTTTTCGAAATATAATCTCGCCTGTTTGCGAAAAGACCCCATTGCCTCGATGGAAAGTATCTCCGCTTTTAAGCTACTCTGGAAAATTAATAGAACCGGCACAAACAAAGTTGATAAAATTGTCCCGATTAAAAAAGTTAAACTCAGATCACGAATGAATAGATTGCCTTCCTTCGCAAAAATAAATCCCGGGATGTGGTAAATTGATATAATGAGTATTGAAATAAGGTTCGATTTTGTAAACTCTTTTGAC
>JAIOQL010000375.1 GCA_021413405.1 Leptospira sp. | reverse complement strand
CATGAGTGGTATCAAAGATCCGGTGAAAATTGTGAGTAAAGACAATAATAGAACAAATCCGGCAACAATTCTGGCAGCATTTTCATTCACTACATCCGGAAAATTTCCAATCTTCATAAGTCCAGATTCCAAAATAACAGGGTGTTGTCAAATAAGAACTATCCCAAACAGGAACGACACTTATCTAAATTCTTGACTTCTTATCGTTATCAATCATATTCCAGAATTGAGGTAATGTATGGAACAAATTAAAATTAACTATCTGGCCATTTTTGCAAGTATGGTCGTTTCTATTATAATCGGATTTCTTTGGTATGGTCCTCTATTCGGAAAACCATGGGCAAAGGAAATGAATATGCCTGCGGATATGAAGCCTACCGCTAAAGATACTGTAAAGTTAATGACGCTAATGATTATCGGAACGTTTTTAACCGGTTGGGTGTTAGCCCATAATTCAGCAGTCTGGTATTATTTAGCACAGAACACAATGCCACCGGAAAAAATCACTCCGTTATCAATGGGACTTTCAGCCGGAATTTTTACCTGGCTTGGATTTTATCTGCCACAAAGTTTTGGAACGGTTCTGTGGGATGGCAAGAGTTGGAAATTACTGGGAATCAACACTTCCTGTAGCCTGATCACACTAATCAGCACAGGTTTAATCCTTTCTTATTGGAGACCCTAATCATCCTCTGAATTCTCAACGCCGATCGTATAGACTCCACTCACAATAATTGTGAGAATTGCAGAATACAATGCCCAAACCCAGATAACAGCAGATGATATCTGGGTGAAGTTTACAAAAAATACGGCAGCAGAAAAATACGAACAAACTGAAAAAATCAGGCCGAACACAAATCCTCCCGAAATTCCTTCAGGCAATGAATGCCGGCTGAGCTGGATCAGTAATCCGAGAAAGAACACAAAAACCGATTCGGCGAGAATCGGAACCGGCCAATAGATGTCCTGAACAGAAACGAAAAAATTTCTATAAAGATCATCGTTATAAAATTTTGAGAAAAAAACAAGGCGGAATGGAAAGCCAAGAACTTCCCAGAAACTGAAAGCAACGATAAATCTAAGTAAAAACTGGTTCCAGAATCCGGGAGAATTTATTTTCATTATCGGCCTACGATGAAAACCATATTAGTTGTTGCAGATCCGCCAATGTTCAGCATAAGTCCATTTTTTGCTCCATTCACCTGGTAATCTCCCGCATTTCCAGTAACCTGTTTTGTAAGATCAAGCATCATCCTGACACCACTTGCTCCAACCGGATGGCCAACACCAATGAGTCCCCCGCTCGGGTTGATCGGTTTTTTCCCGTTGAAATCGATGATTCCGTCTTCAATCGCTTCGTGTTCTTTTCCGGGTTCCGAAATCCCGAATGCAGAGATCGCAGCGTATTCACTGGAAGTGAAACAGTCATGAGTTTCAAAAACATCGATGTTTTTGACTCCAAGTTTTGCACGATCATATGCGTCTTTCACTGTGGCCCTTGTCCATGGAAGAATGTATTTCCCGCCTTCTGATTCTTTCACTTTATCCGTGAAAGTGATCGGTGCAACCCTATGACCCCAACCTTTAATCTGAGGGATGTCGCTTAACTTCTTTTTTCTTTTCTTTGCATACTGTTCCGCATATTTTTTCGATGCGAGGACAACAACAGCGGCTCCGTCAGTGACCTGTGAGCAATCAGTGATACAAAGTCTTCCCCCAACCGCCATATTGTTGTCTCCACCGCGCAAATTTGCATGTTCACGGTTCATAAACCAGTTTCTTGTCTGTGATTTCGGATTCTTTTTTGCATTTCCATAATTTATCCGTGAGATTTCGGCTAACGCACTCATAAACCTGTCTTCTTTGAGTTTGTATCTTTCGAGGATCACGTCGGCAAGTTTACCAAAGAGTTTTGGAAACGGAAACTGGATTCCCTTTGCTTCACGTTCGTAATAAGCTGCGGTTCCGAGAAAATCTCCACCCACTGCGGAATTCACTGTTTTCATAACTTCGATTCCAAGCACGATCGCAACGTCATAGTCCTTTACCCGGATCTTTGTTGCAGCAGCATCCAATGCAACTGAACCGGATGCACAGGCTGCTTCGTACCGTGCTCCGGGAACTCCATAGAATGCAGGATCGACTTCTGTCAGAAATGCACCGAGATGTCCCTGGTTGGCATATTGTTCTGCATCAAAGTTACCGACGAAAACCCCAATTCTGTTTTCTTTGTTTAATTTTTTGATCTCCGCGAAATCAAGACCAACTTTAGAAAGAGAATCATTGATGACTTCTCTCATCATGGCAACAAATGTTTTGCCTTCTTTGGTCCAGTTTCTCTGGAAATCTGTCTGCTCTCCGCCTAAAACAAATACTTTTTCACTCATATATTCTCTCCGTTTTCTGCTAAATCACTATGCCTTAAACAGGCTCCTTGCATCCAATTTATCCTGCAACTTGTAGAACATACCGCCCGGTTTTGCTTTTGCAAGAACCTCCGGTACTTCTATTTTAGCTTTTTTCAAAAACTCTACTGACTCTTTGACTCCCCCCAGGAAGTCGACGAATGCAGAAGCAGGAACCCAATTGAATCCAAATCCCATCGCAGCATCCGCGTTTTCTTTATTTTCTACAACTTCTCCTACGATTGACAATGAATAACTGATATACCTGGCAATGAAATAACGGCAGAGTTCCGCTTCAAGACCGGTAGCACTTTTTATCACGTTCATTGCGCCGGTATAATCTGAACTTGCAATACATCTGCTTGCCTGCTTTGCAAATGGAATATCAAATTTTGGATAAGGATCATAGTCTCCCGTTGCAATATTATAAACAAATTTTTCTCTTTTTCCATCTGGAGACTTTGTTCTTTTCAAAAGACCCTGTCCTGTTTTTCCTCCAAGATTTCCTGCATCTATCAGTTTTTGCATATATCCCGGAAGTTTGAAAGTTTCGTGAGCAGAATCATTTGTGAATTCATATAGATTGTCTACGATCGCTTTGTGAACATCAAGCCCCACAAAATCCGCAAGCGCCAGTGGTCCCATTGGACGTCCGGTATATCCCCCCATGATTTCGTCCATGAGAGCAATTCCGCCTTTGTCCTGGTATTTCTCCGCATATTGAGCGATTTCATTCATCAGTTGAAATCCAATCCGATTTCCAGCAAACGCCGGTGTATCGTTTGTATAAACCACGGCTCTTCTGAGAGTTGTTTCCAGATACTGACCAAGCTCCTTGAATACTTTGAGATCTGAACCCTTATGCGAAACCAATTCACAGAGGATCATTTTGTACGGAGGATTGAAAAAGTGAGTTCCAAAATAATGTTTTTGTCCATCTGCATCAAACGCTTTTGCGAGCCTCGCGATTGAAAGTCCGGAAGAAACAGTCGAAACAATTGTTCCCGGCTTCCGCGCTTTGGCAATTCGAGCGTTCATTGGTTCCTTAACTTCATAGCTCTCGGCTACGAGCTCAAAAACCCAGTCCGATTCGGCTACACATTTTTCGAGATCGGCTTCATATGTCCCGGCAATCAGCCTGGGCTTGATCGTGTCTGATTTGATTGACTTGATCGCTTTTTCAACGCCTTCTTTTGCTTTGCCAAGTTCACGTGCAAGCATGTGAACCTTTGCTTCTCCGAAAGCCGCAATGACTCCCGCACTTCCTGATCCCATAGCCCCATTGGCTCCAACAATTGTTACTGTTTTAATCTGTCTCATTTACAGCCCTTCCCAAAACTAAATTTTGCAGTCAATATTTCAGCATTAACCAAGCATTACGTATGTAAGATGAAAGCCCTGCGATTGTAATAATCCCGTCAGACAACCTCTAATACCTTAGATAAAATGAGAGAGTATAATGAAAACCTATTTTTCGTAGAACTATCCCTATAAAAAAAGTCTCTCAAATGGCCGTTTTGCCCTTAAAATTCCCATTGAACTGTTTGATTGCTGCAATTACTGATAATTGTCATATAATTAAAAAAGAGATGCCATATATTAATAAATGCGTTGAAAAAGTAAAATCCGTTAACTAAACGGTTAGTTAGGGTCTAAGTTAGTGCATTTAATCAAAATACAATGAGGTTGTAATAATGATAAGGTTTCTTTTCTGGGTTGTGCCGGTTTCAGTTCCGGGAGTTGACCTCCTGTTCCGGTTCAATCAAATTTCAAAATTCCAAAATCTTGAAATACTTTACTATTCCGTTTCAATCCTCCTTTCTCTGATCTTATATTGGCTCCTTCATGATGCGATAGCAAGAACCCGGAAAGAGTCGACCAGGGTTTTCCTCAGTATCACATCCGGGTTATTTTACTCTGTTTGCATTGTCGGGACATATACTTATTTCAGGATCACAAATATAATCCCAAATCTGTATACATTTTCATATATGTTCGAAGAAACGTATAACAGCTACACACTGGCACGCGACAGCTTCTCCTTTCTATATTTACTTCTGATTTTTGCTGTAGGAGCTGTCTTCAGTTCATCAATTTATTTTTCTGCCAAATCAGTCCTCAGTCCAATGCACCGGATTCTCAGATATTCACAAATTGTAATTGCCATTTCTGTTCTGTTGTTGCTTGGAAACAATGTAAGGTTTGTCGATCAAATTTACGTTTCTGACGTGAACGCTTTGAGCTGTTTTCAGCGACAGGCAACAAATCTTATAACCGGAACAAAGATCGGTTCATTTGGACTTCTTTCAAGGAACAGGATATTCCTGAAAGATTCGTATTCAGGAAAAAAATACAATGTCCTCCTGATTATTGGTGAAAGCCTCAGACGGAAAAACATGAGTCTCTATGATTATCAAAGAAAGACAACACCATTCCTTGATCAGCTTCGCCTGACGCACAGAAAAGAATTTTTCGTATTCCCAAAAGCATTTTCCAATTCCGGTTCTACTTTGCTTTCCGTTCCGAGTATACTGACAGGCATAACTCCTGTACAGGATATTTCCCTTGCAAACAGTTACCCTCTTTTTTGGGAATATGCGAAGGCGCAAAAATACAGTACTTTTTATATCACCTCCCATAGTCATAAATGGAACAATTTTCAGAATTTCTTTTCCAATGCCGACATTGATTTTTTATGGAACAAAGAGATAAGCAATCTGCCGGCATTCAATGATCTGGGGATTGACGACAGGGAAACTGTGGCTGTATTTCAGAACAGGATAAAAGGATTCGGGAAGGAAAATAAAA
>JAIOQL010000374.1 GCA_021413405.1 Leptospira sp. | reverse complement strand
CTGTTCTGTTATCTCCATGAAAAATTCGCAAATGAACTGCACGGAATTCATTATTAGATTCAAATTAAAATTTTTGATTTACCTTCAGTTTTTGAATTTGATACCTTAAACTGATTCACTATCCCGGAAAGATTCCCTGACAGTATTTGCAAAGTATCAGCTAATCGGAACGCACTGCTTGCATCGGCTGCTCCGCCCTGCGCGGCTTTCGAGATTTCACTTATATTTTTTGTAACATCGTTTGATGTCATCGACGTCTGACTGATATTAGACGCGATTTCCTTTGTAGTTATGGCTTGTTCTTCTACAGCTGAAGCAATCGCACTGTTTATTTCATTTACCTTCCCTATAATTCCTGTAATTTCCAGAATCGATTCGATTACTTTTTCGGTGCTTTTTTGGACACTGAAAATTTTACTTTTTATCTCAATCGAAGATTCTGCGGATTGTCTCGCAAGTTCTTTCACTTCTGAGGCAACAACTGCAAATCCCTTACCTGCATCACCGGCTCCGGCGGCTTCGATTGCAGCGTTTAGTGCGAGAAGCTTTGTTTGTTCTGCAATCGTTGAAATAATTTCAATCACATTTCCAATTTCCCCCGCATTTGCACCAAGTTCCTTGACTATTGAATTTGCCAACAATGCAGTTGAGTTTGCTTCTCGCGCGATTTTCGCCGCATCTGCCGCTTTTCTCGCAACCTCTTCAATCGAAATCGACATCTCCTCAATAGAACTCGATACGACCTGTAAATTTTGGTTCATCTGTTCGATGACGATGCAATGGATTGTGAATTCTGGGACATCTGTTCTGTGCCGGAGGAAAGACTCTGACTTGACTGACTGAGTCCCTTCGAAGCTTCCACAAGAGTGTTTCCATTTTCTTTCAGTCGTTCTACAATGGCTGCAGTGTTAATGAGAAGACTCAACAACGCCTTGTTCAAATCACCAATTTCATCATTCCGGTTATGAGCGATATGGATGGATAAGTCTCCTTCTGCAATCTGGTTCGCAATTGCGGTCGCTGCTTTGAGCGGATAGAGAATATATTGAGTCATGAAGTAAGTAGACAGACAAATGAAAATTGTTGTGAGAACAGAAAGTCCGGTAATAAAATAAGAATCAGCTTTGATGAGTGCGATAAGCCCGATCATACATGAAAGGAAGGCAACCGATAAAATCTCTGCCCAGATTTTTGTTTTTATGGAAAATTTGAAACTGTTACTCATAGGAAATGAAAGCTTTCGCTGCATCACGGCTCTATAAATGCCACCGGCCGCTTTAACTTTATCCGGATCAGGTTTTCTCCGGACAGACATGTAGCCGGTTATTTCGCCATTTTCAAATCTTGGTGCAACGTTCGCGTCCACCCAATAATAGTCGCCATTTTTTGAGCGGTTTTTCACAAGTCCATTCCAGGGTTTTCCCGCCTGGATTGTATTCCAAAGATCTTGGAAAGCACTTCTCGGCATATCAGGATGACGTATTATATTGTGTGGTTTTCCGATTAGCTCCTCTTCTGAGTATCCGGTGATATCAATAAAATCCCTGTTTCCATAAACTATTTTTCCTTTCGTATCGGTGATAGAAACCAGGGTGGAGTTATCTTTCATCGTCCTTTCGTTGTCTGTGGTAATTACAGACATAACTTTTTCCTCGGCTTCTAACTGGTTATTTCTATTCATGCAAAGATTCTCCTCTCAGAATTTCTAACAGACCTGTAATTGGTTTTCATTGAGTTTTCCTGAAGTAGATCCTATTGTGAAGACCGGTCCTGAGTTGTTTTCATTATGGATTCTATTCATACATTATTTATTGTTTTTAATCAATAGGTGTAATTACCGATCAATTCCGTACTAATACGGTGGCATTTGAAATGGATGTTTTCCGGAGTGATCCGGACCCTATTTTTTTGGGAATGTAATTATGCAAATCCCTGCATGTGCAAAGCAGAAACTACGGGGACTTTCATCCGGTTCGGATATCCGGCTGAAAACAAAGAAACTATTTCTTGGACGGGAGAAATTTAAGAGAAACAGAATTCATACAATAACGAAGTCCCGTAGGAGCCGGTCCGTCTTCAAATACATGACCAAGATGCCCTCCACATCTGGCACAATGAACTTCCGTGCGCTTCATTCCCCAGCTGCTGTCTGTTTCTGTTCCAATTTTTTGTTCTGATACCGGAGTAAAAAAACTCGGCCAGCCTGTTCCGGAATCAAATTTAGCTTCGGAACTGAAAAGTTCATTACCGCATGCCGCACAAACGTAGATGCCTTTTTCCTTATTGTCATGATATGTTCCAGTAAACGCACGCTCCGTCCCTTTTTTCCGCAAAACATAGTAGGCATCAGTTGGAAGGATTTTCTTCCATTCTTCTTCTGATTTCACAACTTCAAATTTTGCCTGTACTTCGTCGGAGGCGTTTATCCCCAGAAACCCGGAGCCCCGGTCATTGCAAAAAATCAGAAACAAAGGCACCATTATCGAAGTTATAGAGATTAGCAGTATTTTTTTCATAGATTCACTTTTGCTTTTAAGTTCGTAAAAAAATACAGA
>JAIOQL010000373.1 GCA_021413405.1 Leptospira sp. | reverse complement strand
GAAAAAAGAAGATATCCGTAAAATGGCGGAAGCTAACAAGGCGTTTAGCCACTACCGCTGGTAGATAATTTCGTCAGAAATGTGGGCATCTTTGCCCACATTGATGCGGGAAAAACAACATTAGTCGAAAGAATTCTCTTTGAGTGCGGAGCGATCCAAAGCCCCGGTTCAATCGAAGACGGAACAACAGAAACCGATTTCCTTTCAGAGGAAATCCGGCGTGGTATATCAATCCAATCTGCAATTATTCAGGTTTTTCATACATTCCAGAACAACAAATTTACTATAAACATCATTGATACACCGGGCCATCTTGATTTCGAGGAGCAGGTGAATGCATCATTGCATATTATCGATTTTGCCGTCCTGCTGATTGATGTCACGGAAGGCGTTAAGACCCAGACGGAGATAATCTTTGAAAAATTAAAAAAAAACTCCATCCCGGTTATCTACTTTCTGAATAAAACAGATAAAGGGATTTCGAGGGTTTCTGAGTGTATAGCCGAAATAGAGAAATTGATCTCCGGTAGACTTTCGCCTCTGTTTAATTTCAAAAAAAATAATCCTGAAAAAGTGGAATTCATTTTCCGCAAAGATTTGAGAGATGATCCTGCCCTGCTTCCATTTCTCGAATGGAGCGAAGAACTCAGCGCAGGGTATTTGCAGGAGCCTGCCAGGATTGCTGAGCTGGCGCGACTTGGTTTCTCTAAAGGCTTTTCTCATCTTCAATTTTCTCCCGTTTTGGCAGGGAGTGGATTGACCGGGGAGGGTTCTATCGAATTACTGAACTGTATTTGTCTTGCTGAAGTGAGTTCTTCCCGGCGGGAAAAACACCGGGCGGGAGCAGTTGGGCTGATATTCAAAAGGCAAATCCACCCTGAACTTGGGAGACTGAGTTTCTTTTATTCCTATAAATCTCTGAATGCAGGGCAGAGAGTCTGGAGCCAGGAGGGCGAGACCGAATTGTCTGATATCTATCTGATGAATGCATCGAAATATTCTCCAATGGATAAACTAGAGCCCTATCTGGTAGCGGCCACTACTTCATTGTCCAAAATTCCTGTCGGATCACAATTTCTTGAAATAGTAAATTCTGAAACTTTCCCCATCCCGGAAGCAACGATTCCAAAAGGACAGTTCGGGATTGTGATAGAACCTAAAGATGGTGATAAAAGGGAAAAGCTTTTACAGGCCCTCGAGAACATTACATGGGAAGACCAGGCGCTTTCGATTAGCATCAGCCAGGAAACAGGCCATATTGAGCTACATGGGGCAGGGGAATTGCATCTCGAAGTTTCTATTGCGAGACTGAAAGAATCCATTGGAGATATATTTTCTGTCGGAAAATTGCGGGTGTCCAGGTATGAAAAATGGATAAAGAATATTCGCGACACTATTTTTGAGCATTCAATCCAGGATGGAAAATTCAGAAGCGGGATCATTAAAGCATCACTCGAAAAGGCAAATGATTTCACCAAATCAGTTTTCTTTAATCAGGAATTGCGCGCTGAATTCCGTGAAGCGATCGTGTCCGGGTTCGAAGAAGTTATGTCTCATGGAAATTTCAATTGCGAAATTCTTGGTGTGAATTTTCGGATTCATTCTCTGGAAATGCCAATGGAAGATTCTTCACTGACTCCGGTTTTAATAAAAATAGCAGTTATCAGTTTTCTGAAAAATGCTTTACCTGAAAGTACGCAGCAGATAGGCCCCGTGTCTGAAATCGAAGTAATTGTTCCGACAACAAGCATGGGAATTGTTTTATCGGAGCTGGAAAGACGTTCAGCGAAGATTTTTCATACAGAAAAAAGATGGGATGGAAAAACTTTAATTAAAGGCGAGGTGAGTACGGAAAACGTACTTGGCTTTACCGAGGGTTTAAGAAACATGACAAAAGGGAAGGGTTTTTACACAGTAAATACCATATTCTCTTCTCTTAAGTGCAGTATTTTTAATTAAATCCCGGACCTCAAACGTTCGTTTATTTTTTGAAGGAGTTAAAAAAAGGAAGATGGCAAAAGAAAAATTTGATAGAAGCAAACCGCATTTAAACGTAGGGACAATTGGCCACGTGGATCATGGCAA
>JAIOQL010000372.1 GCA_021413405.1 Leptospira sp. | reverse complement strand
TTCTTTTCCGCTTTGTTTGGATAACAAACCAGCAGCAGGAAGGTTAGACTTTGAAAAATCAGATTAAATGTAATTCTTAATATGTTGTTCATCATAAATCTTTGCGAATAAAATCTTTCAAAAGAAATTCACTAATCTATTTTTCTGATAAGATTATGGTTATATTCCGTTACAAAAATGCTTATCCCGTCTGTTGTAATTCCACGTGGATATGCGAAGGTACCTTCGCCGGGATCGCAAGCTAAATCAGCAGATCCAATACCGGAACCGATTACCGGTCCGCTAAAACAACCCATATATACTGATACAGAATGAGGAAAAGTGCGGGAAATTTTCCAGGCTAAATAATTGTTTGTATCAAGAACATAAAGATTGGAAGAGTCAGCGACGAGTGCAGATGGATTATCCAATTCAGCCAGGAGCCCGACTGGATTGGGTGAAGTTCCCTGGGTTCCGCTTCCCGCTATAGTTGTCACTTCGGACGTCCCCAAATCCAATTGACGTATTCGGTGTCCGGATACTTCTCCAATATAAAGAGTATTATCGTAAAAACTGATTGCATTCGGCCGGTTAAAGCTCGCAGCGGTCCCAATTCCATCTATTGTATCCGCGATCCCATTTCCGGAGAGTGTAGTAACTTCCATTGTTAATAGGTTTAATTTTCGAATCAGATTATTACTGGTATCTGTTACATAAAGATTTGATCCGTCCGTAGTAATCCCCCCACACCAATCGAAGCTTGCCATTGTTCCAACCCCGTTGGTATTTCCTCCCGGTTGCCAGGGTTGACACCAGCCCATCTGAAATCTGAACCTTTCGGATTGCATAGTTGTTACTGTCTGCAACATAAATGTTTAAACCGTCGGTCGTAATCGCATAAGGTTTATCAAACTTCGCGGAGTTCCCGTATCCGTCAAAGAAACCAGGGCCGAAGTCAGAAGCCCCTGCAAAAAAATCCGAAAACGCCGGAGCTGCGGAAGGTTTTTCCAGAACAGGTGAAGAAATCAGGCTTGGAACAATTACATTTCCTCCGGAGAGAATTCCCGATATAGTTCCTGACACACAATTGATCCCGACAGATGTTACATCGGCTGATAGAACGGTTCCGGAAGGAAAAGAAATATAGCATGTCTCTCCGGCTGGCTGGCTTAAAATACTTATTGAATAACTGTTTCCGGTAAATATAGAGGTTAATCCGGTTATAGTCCCGCCTATTGAATATCCGGGACTACAATTGACAGATATATCTGTAACATCTTTCTCCGATATGATTCCAGTTCCGTTTGCAACAGAACAAAATTGAACCGGGTTTTGAGGCTGAACCGAAACGGTTACACTGTAATGTGATTTATCAGGAATTGTCTTTCCGAATTCAAATTTTCCATTCGAAGCAACTGCCAGGTCATCTCCGCCATCATTCTGCAGGATCAACCCGGACCCGGTTAATCCGGAAGCAATTCCTGAAATGCGGAATTTTGCAGGAACATCTCCGGGCAAAGAATTGTCCGTTCCGATGATGGCAAAGACTGGGGACTTTGAAGAATTCCATTTCAGACAGTTCGCCATAAGAATGGTCACAAAAATAGTAACGAAAATTTTTCGCTTCATTGTTCCACGCACATTAATTTCAATAATGCACCACACCCTACGGGAATATCCTGCAAGAAAGCAACACTTGTGGCATACTCCTGCCCTCTCATTCCGTTTGCAGCTCCGATGTCAGTCCAAAGATTGCAATGATTAGCTACGGCTGTTGTCCAATCGGAAAGCATACCTGACCAGTATCCGCTTGTAATACTAGTTACTGAATTTACCAATGGAAACGGATTGAAAATTCCATTTGAATCTGATTTTTTTATTAAAGTTGCTCCGTCACTACGGACATAATTTGTATCTGGTCTTATTACCCAGTCAATGTGCTCTGAATTTCCTCCTGCGCAATTGGCCGTGGTGCAAGCGACTCTGTTCGTACCATCCACAATAAAAGCTTTGTATGGAGTTGCGCCGGTAGGTATATTCGGATCGGAATTGCATTTTGAGTCTGCTCCACTGATCCCAAAAAAATCCGTCTGCACAAAATATGAATTGGTCATAAAAACCTTACAAGGATTGCAAAATGTGCGTGCATTCACTTCACCGGATGGCGGGCTTTCTCCAGAGGAGTTTTCTGCTGTCACGATGTAGTAAAAGGATTTCGAGCTTTGGAGACCCAAATGAACATAGGGTGAAGAAATATTTTTGATTTTGGTTGCATTCGTCTTCGTTACCCCATTCGTATCCTTCCAATACAGATTATAGGAATTGGCATTCGGGGATAACTGCCATGAAATTGATATCTGACCGGATCCACCTGCAGTGACAATACCCCGCGG
>JAIOQL010000151.1 GCA_021413405.1 Leptospira sp. | reverse complement strand
TGCTTGGCTTCCATATTCAAACCGTTTGTCACCAAATGGTTGCTCTCCGAATGAATACACTTTTCCATATTCTGTTCCGTTGTCGGTAAACAGTCCTATGTCATGCCCATAATCAGGTTCATCGGATGCTGTTGCGAGAACGGCTACAGGAGAAACCTGGGAATTTAATTTCAGAGTTCTGAAATTGAGCCTCGAAATAAAAGAAATGTCTTTGAAAACAGTGATGTCTTTTGGTGGAATTTTTTCTGAAGCGGGAATGACAGTTCCAGGCAGTTCCTGGATGTAATAAGCAATTTTTATTTCTGGATTTAGACGGAGAGAGCGGAGGAAAATTTTACGGATATTTTTCAGGTCATTTTCATTAAATGAAATGCTGTCCGGTTTCGGGGGATAGTTCTGAATATTTCTTCTGGCAAAGTCTTCCTGTTCTTTGAGGAGTTTTGCCAGCCCTTTGTTTTCTTTTTTCAGAAAATCTTCAAAGGATTCAACCTTTACTGTTCCTGCATTCTTCACTTCAGGCAGAAAAGCAAGAGCTGAGTATGTACCCAGTGTATGATCTGTCCACGCTTCCATTACGGAAAACGGAAGAATTAATAGGCAAAGTAAAAATGAAACATTCCTGGTGAAGCTCATGTGATCCTCTCTTTCGATTTGGAAATTATTATTTATCATGCAATATCGGGAAACCATTTTTTCAATCTGAACAGTTTAATTATCCGGGGACTGATCACAGATACAATTAAGAGACAGAGTCACGGAGAATCAGACTGTTCATTTTTTTATTGGCCAATTTGGAGGAAATCTTTTTGCCGAACAGATCAACAACAGTACAATCAATATAAATAACGAATCCGATTTGCTATTAGTCGGCAAACAAACGTATTTTTTGGAGGATGAAAAAGGAAAACTTACCATTGAAGATATTCAAAAGACTGAAAATCAGAAAAAGTTTCAGTTGATTGAGAAAGATGTCTTCATTCGTTCTCCATCCCCAAGTATTTTTTGGCTAAAACTTTCGATTCAAAACTTCATGGGCAAGGAAGCCTGGATAGAACTTGGAAGCAACTTTTTATGGTATGTCGATTATTTTTCACAACAAAATGGGAAATATAAATTAACTACACAAACTGGTTCCCTTCGCCCTGACAAAAACAAAGCTTTTCCTGCAAACCTGTTTTGGCTGCCTCTTGATTCGGAAAAGAAAATTCAGAATGTATATATCCGGATAGAAACCCAGAGAATTATCGCTATGCCGATACAGGTAGGCAGTTTGCTCTCCCTCACAACAAATAAAACTAAAAGTGATTATCTGGTTGGTGGCTTTGTGGGGCTGATGCTTATGATGTTTTCCTATAATCTGTTTTTGTTTTTTGTTACGAGGGATAAAATATACCTTTGGTATGCCGGTTATTTGATTTCAATAACTCCGGGACTTACTTTCCTGAATAACTATGCGATTCTCGAAATAATTTTTGGAGAGTCAACGCGAAATTTCATCAATACTTATTACCTGAGCTGGTTTGCAGTGAACTCCATGTTTATATACATGTTTGCAATCAGGTTTCTGGATCTTCCGAAAAAAGCACCTGTTGCTGACAAATATCTCAAGTTCCTGATGTTTGTCTTTGTAATCGTACTACCGGCTACAGACCTTCTTCGTATCGTTCCTCATTACAGCCTGGTACGGATATACCAGGCTATGACGGCATTCTCCGCACTTTCGCTGCTTGGCATTGGTTTGTATATCTGGTTGTATAAAAAAGAAAACAATTCCCGATTCTATTCCCTTGGTTGGATTTGGGCAATTTCAAGTGCTATTATTTATTTACTCACAATCAATGGCATTTTCCCTTATCACTTTTTTACACGGAATGCAACTTTCTTTGGGGTCAGTTTAGAAGTGCTGATGTTTTCATTGGCTTTGGGAGATAGAATCAATATTTTGCGTGGAGAAAAAGAATCTGCCCAGGCCGAAAATATGAAATTAGTAATGGAACAAAACCAGATACTGGAGCAAAGAGTAGAAGAAAGAACAGTAGAGTTTATCGCAGCCCGTGAGCAGGCTGAAGCGGCGAATCTTGCTAAATCGGTGTTCCTGGCAAATATGAGTCACGAAATTCGCACACCTCTCAATGGTGTAATTGGTTTTACTGACCTGTTGATGAAAACAAAACTTGATGCAACCCAGCAACAGTACATGCTAACAGTGAATCAATCAGCAAATTCACTTCTCGATGTTATTAATGATATCCTTGATATTTCCAAGATCGAAGCGAACAAACTCGAGATTGAAATAGAAAAAACAGATATTTTGGAACTTGGAGATCAGATTACTGATGTGATTGCATTTCAAGCCGCCGAGAAAGGCCTGGAATTACTACTGAATATTTCACCGGATATTTCCCGTTTTATCTGGGCTGATTCTGTGCGATTAAAACAGGTGCTCGTAAACCTGATGGGAAATGCCATTAAATTTACTCAACATGGCGAGATCGAACTAAAAATTGAAGTTTTATCCCATGGGATAAATGATGAAACAACGTTTCTTTTTTCGGTAAGGGATACGGGAATCGGAATAGAGCCCAAAAACCAAAAGAAAATATTTGATGCATTTTCCCAGGAAGATGTTTCCACTACGAGGAAATTTGGAGGAACAGGACTCGGGCTTACCATTTCAAACAAACTTCTCGGCCTGATGAAGAGTGAATTGGAACTGAAAAGTGAGATAGGGAAAGGGAGTACATTTTATTTCACTATTAATTTCAAATCAGCACCCGGTGAACCTGTTTTACTGGATGCTATCGGGAAAATCCAGAATATACTTGTTGTCGACGACAATGATAGTAACCGGATTATACTTCAGAACATACTGTCTCTGAAACAGTTGAGCAGTGAACTTGCTAGAAACGGATTTGAAGCACTCGAAAAAATAAAAGCAGGAAAAATTTACGATGTGATCCTGATGGATTATAATATGCCTGAAATGAACGGGATTGAAACGATCAGGAAAATTCGTGAGAATCATCCTTCCCCATCAGGTTTCCAGCCAGTCATACTTCTATACAGCTCTTCTGAGGATGAGATTGTTGGCGCTGCCTGCAGGGAATTGGAGGTCCGGCACAGGCTTTTGAAACCTGTCAGGATGCAACACCTCTTTGATGTGCTTTCCAGGTTAAATATTCAAAAAGAAGAGACTAAGGAAGAAGAGAAAAAACACCCTATTCAAATTCAGAATCCTGAAATCTTTACCATCCTTGTTGCAGAGGATAACCTGGTAAACATTATGCTTGTGAAGGCAATTTTCAAAAAAAGTTTTCCGAATGCAAAAATTCTTCAGGCACTCAACGGTAAAATTGCCGTAGAGCTTTTTAAATCAGAAAAACCGGATATAATTTTTATGGATGTGCATATGCCGGAAATGAATGGCTACGAAGCGACCCGTGAAATACGGCGATTGGAAGGAATTAAGTTAAAATTTGAAGAATTAAATTTATCCCCGGAAATTCAGAAGGCAATTACCGACATGGGTTTTGAGGAGGCTTCTCCGATTCAGTCAGAGGCGATCCCGTTTATCCTCGATGGCAAGGATATTATCGGCCAGGCGCAGACCGGGACCGGAAAGACTGCCGCATTTGCAATTCCAACAATTGAAAATATAAATCCCGGCAGTAAAGAGATCCAGGCAATAGTCCTTTGTCCTACCCGGGAACTCGTTGTCCAGGTGACTGAGGAATTCAGGAAGCTGATGAAATACATGGAGGGCCTGAGTGTTGTTCCGATTTATGGTGGCCAGGAAATGGATCGCCAGTTGAAAGCACTAAAAAAATTTCCGCAGATTGTGATCGGCACTCCAGGCAGAACGATTGATCACATAAACCGTCGTTCAATTAAACTGAATGCAGTAAAAATTGTAATCCTCGATGAGGCAGACGAAATGCTTGACATGGGATTTCGGGATGATATGGAAATTATTCTGAAAGAAACTTCTGCGGATCGTCAGACGATTATGTTCTCTGCAACGATGACAGAAGATCTTTTGCGGCTGATGAAACGGTTTCAGAAAGACCCGAAAGTCATCGATGTTTCACATCAGAAACTGAATGCTCCGAAAATTGAGCAGGTCTATTTTGAAATTCAGGAGAAAGCGAAATCAGAAGCTCTAATCAGGCTGATTGAATTTCACAACATAAAACTTGCTCTTGTTTTTTGTAACACAAAAGTTCTCGTGGATCGCCTCGTAGAATTACTCAAGACCAGGGGATATTTTGCAGATGGATTGCACGGAGATCTGAACCAGAACCAGCGGGATAAAGTGATGAGAGGTTTCAAATCCGGATCTGTAGAAATTCTTGTCGCAACCGACGTGGCCGGAAGAGGGATTGACGTGAACAATGTGGAAGCAGTTTTCAACTACGATCTTCCAAGAGATGACGAGGATTACGTTCATAGGATCGGGAGAACAGGGCGGGCAGGGAAAAGCGGGATTGCATTCAGCTTTGTTGTCGGTCGGCAAATTTATCATATCAGAAAAATTGAAAGAGAAAACGGGATTAAAATCACCCGTGGAGAAATTCCATCCATTGATGATCTCGAAGAAACAAAACTGCAATTTCACCGGGAAGCGATAGGAAAAATAATTGAAGGCGGACACCTCGGAAAATACATCAATGAAGTTGAAAAACTTATGGGGGATGATTACACAGCTCTCGATGTAGCAGCAGCTCTATTCAAACAAAAAACGGACAAAGAAACTCAGAGCTTCGATAAAAATCAAAGTTTTGAAAAAGGATATATTCCTGAGGAAAGAAGTTCATCCGGATATGGAAATAAAAGATTTGGAAACTCAAGATCCGGTGGCAGACCACAAAGCGGTGGATATAGAAAATCCGGTGGAAGTGGTGGAGGCGGACGCGGCGGTGGATATGCGGGGCGTGGCAGCAGTAGAGGCGGGAAATAACAGCAATCAATACTTGCGGGATCGACCCGCGTCACAAATTTTGCAGTGGCAAAAGTTTGACGGAAAAGGAATATTTTTTAAATCACAGGAATCTTCAGTAGCAGCTTATCGAGAAGTGATGGACTCCATTTGCTGAGAAACAGTGCGAACTTCTCCTTGAAATGAGAACTGACTACTTCCCGTTTGCGATTTTTCATTCCGTTGTAAATGTCAAAAGCTACCTGTTCAGGCGAAAGTCCGGCTGCAATCCGGGCATCCTGGGTGCCGCGTTTCTTTCCATCTGCGCCAAATGCATTCTTTGACATTTCAGTCTTCACGAAACCAGGAATAACAGTCATTACGTGGACCCCTGCCGGAATTAATTCCAGCCTGACACTATCCATAAATCCGACCATAGCATGTTTGCTTGCTGTGTAGCCGGCTCTCAATTGAGTGGAATATTTGCCCATCATGCTTGCAACTGAGACAAAGTTTCCATGCGTCAGTTTCAAATCTTTGACAGAATGTTTGTAAAAATAAACAAGAGAATAATAATTTGTCTCCATAAGTGATCTGAAAACTCCCATTTCAGTATCTTCTGCAATCCCTCTCATCGTAACTCCTGCATTGTGAATGACCACATCCAGTGCGCCCCATTCTTTACGGATTGTTCGGATGCATTTAATGCAGTCTGCTTCTTTTGAGACATCGCCTGGGATAACTAAAATGTTGTTTGGATTTGCAGATTCCTTTTTTAATTCTTCGAGTTTCTTTGCAGTCCGCGCCATCACAGCAACCTTTGCTCCTTTTTCAGCAAATAATTTTGCAGTGGCACGTCCGATACCGGAACTTGCCCCTGTTATTAGAATGACTTTATTTAGAAAAATATCCGGCATCTGATTGTCCTTTGCAGGCCTGTTCCGGCCATTGCTATCTGTGGTTTATGATATTGCTATGA
>JAIOQL010000150.1 GCA_021413405.1 Leptospira sp. | reverse complement strand
TTGGTGTCATAGAGTTTTGTTTCTAAACTGAGAACTCTGTAAATAGTTTCATTTTTTTCTATTCCAAATGAAAAAAGGAATGCCGAATAACGCACTCCGCCGCCTAAATAATAACTGTACCGGAATGATTGGCCGGAAGCAGGGCTTTCAGGGAAAAATAAATTTGTTCTTTCAATGCTTTGCGAATAGCGTTCAAAATTTACCTGGGGAAATATTGAGAAGCGATCTCGATGGTAAAATTCAGGCTTCAGCCATAGCCCGATATCGGGATTACTGATCGTATTTGCTTTCCTTTGATTCAGGAACATTCCCGCCGAAGAATCGGTCATTTCAGAATGGAATAGTAATGGATTAAGGAGAACTTCTGGTTTTGCGATAATCTCTGTTTGGATAAATGTAACGAATAATAACGTAATTACCTTAGATGCTGGTTTGGAATATAGCTTACGGTGTTTTCCGTATCCTGACACTTTTGACTGCACGTAAAGAGTGGGTAAAAAAGTTGCTACGGAGCCGGTTTTTGACTCCGAATGATTGTGCTTTTTGATGCGGCTTTGGGATAAAAAACGAAAATTTTAACAAAAAAAATCGCATTCTGTAACAGTTTTGTCCCCCCCGTCCTGTATATTTTAAACATGAGATTGATAAAAAATCTGCAAAAAACCTTGACTCCACTACACATAGAAGTAGTATTGTAAATATATGTGTAGTGGAATTAGTGTCAAAAACCGATTTGGATCTGTTGTTTATGCACTAATTTTCATCAAAAAATGCAGCTTATTATCAAAATTATGTCGTCTAATCTATGGAAATGGAGGGAAACCATGATTATAAGATCTTTGGAACAACCCGTTTACAATCGTCAGAAAAAGGGGGGGTTGCCTGGGGCAGGCCTCAAGGCTAAAGGGATACCCGAACGTGAAAATATGGGAAAATCTTTTGAGGAATATTTAACAGAAGCGTTCAAAGGGGAAGTGGTCCAGCAAGGTGCTTGGTTCTCAGATAGTCTTTCAGATCTCTCTCGTAAAAACTTAGATAGAATCTGAAACTTTCATTTAAAAAAGGGGATCGTTCCAAAAACGATCCCCGCAGTAAAATTCTTTCAAGACCAGAGAATCTTGAGGATTGGGAATTACTAGCAGTCCTGCTGGGAAGCGGAAATCGGGTAAAAAATGTAGAAGTTCTGTCAAAGGAAATTCTACTCCATCTGCCGGGTCTTTCCGGTCTTTTGTATGCAAGCCCCTCGCAATTATTATCCAATTCCGGTCTTGGAAAATCCAAAGTTTCTATTCTGTTGGCTGCCCGTGAACTTTCAAATCGCCTGAAGTTGGAAAAAATTCATGCCAATGAATTTCCAGTTTTTCAGACAAATGAACTGATCGAATTAATTTTTTTACGTTCCGCCAAAGAAAAGCGTGAATGTTTTTATTTGGGAACATTTACGCCGGAAAAAAAATTAATTCATCTGGAACTAATTGCAAAAGGAACTTTGGATGAAGTAGGAGTCTATGCCCGCGATCTTGTAAAACTGATTCTCGATGATGGCGCCAAATATGCAATAATTGCACACAATCATCCAGGAGTATCCTGCTCTCCTAGTCAAACAGACTACCGTTTGTATTCACATCTTAAAAATTTACTATTCCAGATAGAAGTCGATCTCTTAGATCAATGGGTGATGGGCATAGACGGAGTTTTTTCCTGTGAATCCCGATCTCAGATCTTTGTGATATAACACATTGGATTAGGATCTAAATATTACTTCGTTTTTTGCGGATATTCCTGTGACAGGGATATCTTTTAATGCAAATTAGAATAATCGAAAATGAGGAAGACTGCTGCTCATCTGCGTATTCGATAGTGAATTTTGCGGTGAATTCGTACCGGTATGCGGTATTGAATTCTGATCAGTGATGAAAATTCGGATAGGATTGGGGGAACTCCACGCGAGTACAGTTTGTCCGCCAAAAGACGATCCCATCCGGCTATGTCGAGGACTAAAAGTAACGTAAAAAGCCCGGTCTTTGACAAACCTAGATAATCAGATAGAACATCAAATTGAATCCAATCATCATTAGCAGGCTTAAAATTTTTTTTCACTAGATCATTCCCTGGATTCTGGAATCGTTTCTTTACAGTTTGTCTGCTACCCAGAGCTCCGGACATTATCAGATGACCATATTTCTTAATTAGAATGCTAAAATAAATTTCTTTACTTGTCCATTCAGTGCGTTCTATAAAATCTTCCAGGAACCTTCTTGGAACGAGAAGAGATGATTGCGTAATAGGGACTTTCTCTGGATAAACGGGCATATTTTCTCTCCTAATGAAAATTGTAGCACCTGACTTGTCCTTAGAACTCAAGCGCTCTTTTATATCAGGTAAAAAATGTTCCGCCAGATTCAGGATTTCCTGAAAATAATCAGATTTTCCTGAATTTTTTTTATTAATTAAAACTTAAACGAATTTTCAGGACATTTTGCCTTAATTTTAGGATTGAAAGAAATGGCACTTATTGGTTTATTCAAAGTATGTCTGCATTAAGCAATTTGTATGGTCGGCTCCTATTGATATTGGTTCTTGTTCGCCGGGATTATGCGTTACAGTTTGCCGGAAGTCTTTTAGGAATTAGCTGGATGCTGATACAGAATCTGTCTCTGATACTGATTTACACAATTGTTTTTCTGTTGTTTAACCGTTCAAATCTTAATGGAAATCTATATATTCCCTACATTCTGACA
>JAIOQL010000149.1 GCA_021413405.1 Leptospira sp. | reverse complement strand
GGTTGTATTCAAAAGGGATTTCCGGTGCAATGGGAGGAGAACCGATTGTGTATGGGGGACTCGTTTTCGCCTGGCTTGTGGGACTTGCGTCACGCGACATGTCCGAAAATATGATTTGGGATTTTGGGTATACTGAAGGTTATCACACTCAACCGGCAGTTAGTGGAGACACCGTAACTGCCATAACCCGGATCCTCGCCACCGAAGACAATGCAACAAACCTTGGAATTTCCGCAGGAACTTTGCATGTGCAACTGATCGGATTGAAAAACATAAAAGCCGGTGAAGCTTTTGATAAATTTGGTGAAGATTTATTTTTGAAAGAAAACGATAAGAAAAAACTCGGAAAAGAAAAAATCCCGGAAAAGATATTCGAAATAGAGAGAAGACTCCTTATAAAAAAACGACCACAGTAAACAGGATTGAATGGAAGCGCCTCGTTCTTGCAAGCATCGGTGTCTTTATTTTCGGAATATTTATCGTTTGCTTCGGCTTCGCTTACAGATTCTGGTATTGGTAGACTGCCTTCTCCGGGACACATCAGTTTGTGATTAAAAAAGTTGTTCAGATGCTTTTGGAGTTTGTTTCATGATGCTAACTTTCCCTAGGTTAGTATAATGCCAGTGGAATTTTTTTCGGAAGATTGGAATATGAAAATAAAAAAACTGATAAATTTCTTATCATTTATATAGTTATGTCGATGTTTTTAGTATGAAACATCTAGCTGAAACATTATTCTATAACCTCCGAAACGATCTCACACTATTTGGTGAAAAATATTCCTTTTGCGGTCTGAAAGGTGGAACAGAAACAGAAGATATGGATTTCGAGGAGTTGGAACTTCTCCATAAACTGGGCAAGGACATTGTTCCGGTTACTGTTAAGATAGGCGGTGCCGAAGCCAGGACGGATATCCGTTTTTGTAATGACATTGGAATCGAAGGAATTGCGGCTCCAATGATTGAGTCGGAATATGCCCTGAAAAATTTCATCTCCACTTTGAAAAATATTATCCCGCCTGTGAAATATGAAAAACTGTTCAAGTCAATTAACCTCGAAACCATTGTCGGCTATCGCAACATAATTGATATTGCCGATTCTCCATCCTTCGGTGATCTGAATAAAGTAACTGCTGCCCGATCCGATTTGTCTGCATCGATGAATTTAACCCCTGATCACCCGGAAGTTACAAGAGTTTCGGCAAATATAATCAGGATTTCGCGTGAGCGTGGAAAACTCACAGGAGTGGGCGGAACCATTACCAAATCAAATTTTGATCTTATCAAAGAAGAAATAAAACCAGACTTCATCAATTCGCGTCATGTAATTGTCGATCTGAACGAAGCGAATACAAGTTCAGGTGAGGAAATTGCAAATGCAATGCTGACATTCGAAATGGATCTCTATCATCTTCTCAGTATTATGAAACCGGAAAAGAGCTTTTATTATAAAAATAGAATTGAAGTGAATCGGGAACGCATTGGAGAAAGAAAAGTTTTATACTCTATCCGGTAGAAGATAGCCGGATGATGCAAAAAATATTGTTCATTCCGGGAAATCACATAAATTAGAAACTAATCCTGCAATCCCCGCCCTCTTCGGGCGGGGGTCGCGTGCCCGCCACCCGAATGATTCCGCTCTAAAATATTATTTCAAGAAATTCAAGAATTATTGTTAAACTGAAATATTTTTTCGGCAAAATTACATTTTTGAACTAAATCCGGATCAATAGTGTAATTTACCGCAAGGGATTTTTTATTATTTTAAAATTATATCAGGAATTTTTTTTTAAAAAACAGTCTTAATTTTCAATTTATCTTTTACTTTGTCCCCTGACCCTTTATAATATCTTTGTCTGCTTACCTGCAGTTATTTAAAAACGGAGAATAGTATCTTATGGAAATACAGTTTATTGTTTGTATCTTTGTCTCGGCTTCTATCGGAATAGTTCTTGGTTATTTGTGGGGAAAATTAAAATATCAGGCGGATTCAGGCATTAGCCGTTCTGAGTTCGAAACAATCAGAGAAGACCGGATTTCATTAATTGCAAAAAACGAAGAAATTTTCAGGCAAAGACAAACGATCGAACAGGAATTAAAAGAGGAACGCGACAAGGCCAGATTCTCAGAGAAAAACCTGAATATCATAAGTACCGAATTCAAAAATCTGAAAGAGAAATTCGAACTACAAAAATCAGAATTTGAGGAGATGCAAAAGAAACTGACCAAAGAATTCGAAAATATTGCAAACCAGGTGATAATCAATAATTCCAAATCATTCAATGCACAGACTACAGAGAACCTCAAATCAATTCTGGAACCGTTCGGAAAGAACATTTCGGAGTTTGAAAAGAAGATTGATGAAACCCGTGAAAAACAAATCGCTGAGACCACTTCTTTGAAAAGTCAGATTGAAAGTCTGCAAAATCTGAATAAAACTATGTCTGAAGAAACTAAAAATCTGACTACTGCACTAAAGGGTGAAAGCAAAACCAGAGGAAATTGGGGGGAAGTGCTTTTGGAAAGAATTCTGGAAATTTCAGGGTTAGTAAAAGGAACAAACTATACAACCCAGGAAACGTACAGGAATGAAGAAAACAAATCGGCAAGACCTGACGTAGTCATTGAGCTGCCGGACAACAAACACATAATAGTGGATTCAAAACTTTCTCTGATTGCATATGAGCGGTATGTAAATAGTGATCTCCCGGAAGAAAAAGAAAAATTCTTGCGTGAACATTTGAGCTCTGTTACTAACCACATCAAAGAATTGAGCAGTAAAGAATACCAGAATCTCAAAGGCCTCAATTCTCCTGATTTTGTTCTGATGTTCATTCCGATTGAATCCGCACTGGATATTCTTATCCAGGATGATCATGAATTTTATAACAGGGCCATTGAGAAAAATATTCTCCCCGTCACAGCAACTTCATTGCTGGCCAGTCTCAAAATGATTGCAAATATCTGGCGTCAGGAAAACCAGAACAGGAACGCGATGAGTATTGCCAGAGAAGGCGGGAAGTTATATGATAAATTTGTTTCTTTTCTTGAAGACCTCAAGGCTATCGGAAAATCGATTTCATCGTCTCAAAAGAGTTATGATGACGCGCTTAATAAACTTTCGGAAGGCAGGGGAAACCTCGTAGGGCAGGCGGAGAAACTAAAAACACTTGGAGCAAAAGTTTCCAAATCTATCCCATCTGATATGTTGTCCGTTGAAGATGAGTGAGCTGTTTGTTAGAAATCCGGCCGAATAT
>JAIOQL010000148.1 GCA_021413405.1 Leptospira sp. | reverse complement strand
TTTGCAGCCTATAATGGAATCTTGAAAGGAAATATTAAAGGGAGATTGTTCAAAGGAGATCCGGAAAAACCTGCTCCTCTTGGGGCATTCTATCCCGATATGGAAATAAAACTCTATATCGGATCTGATAAGCCGCAATATATGCTAAAGGGAATTTCGTTCAGCGGAGCGATGGATACCCAAATAAAAATGAATGATTTCCTTGTTAAAGGATTCATTAAATTTAAAGATACAAACATAATCAGCAAGAGCGGGACTTGCCCGGGAGATGACTGCAAAATTTACTTTGTTAATAAACTAAATTTGGATTTTCCGTTTCTTCATGATCTTGGAGCAAGAGTTACTAAAGAGCTGATCGAGGGGGATAAAACGAGATTTATCCGGACCTACGGACAGAATCATATTCCTAATTTTACAATTTTTCAGGTTGTAGGTCCTCATCCTTCGATTCCGGGAGCTCCGTTTGAATTCGTAAAGAACAATGGAAACACTCCGGGGTTTTCTGCCAGAATGGATTACACAGAAAATTATTTTTTACTTCAGAACATGAAGATACTGATTCTCGACGGTGTAATCTATGGACGGGATGTACTCTTCAATATTGGAGGCGGAAACTCTGAGCTGATGCAATACTCAGCAACTCTGCAGGTAAAAGACATAGATCTAAAGCAATTGCTTCCGGCAAAGTCCCGACACAAAATTGATGACGGAAAAATAAAGGCAGATATGAATTTGAATGGCCGGAATCTGAGTGACCCGATTGGAAATCTGAATTTATTTTTCAGTGTCTACCAGATCGGAGAAGATTTTGGTAAAAGCGCAATGAATGTAATGAGCTCGCAGAACATTGTTATGGATTATATCTATAGCAGCTACAACGTTGAAAAAATGGAAATCGAGCTCTCAAAAGGTCTTGTCTATGCCTCGATATTCTTTAAACCATCCGTACTTGGTGCAATTGTGAGCATAGATGACAACAAAATTTCCCAGGAAAGAATGCCTCTAGCAAATTTTCTGAAACGTGCTCGATCGGAAGTTTCGAGATACGAAAAATGAAGTTCACCGGCCGTGGGCTTTTTTTTGGGGTCCAAAGCCCCCATTTCAATTTTGCTTTAATAATAAGCTTACTAAATTCAGGAAAGCAATTCTTTCACTGCATTCACAACATCCCCGACATCTTCATTGCTCATGCCCGGATAAAGCGGAATTGATAGTGTCCGGTCATACATTTTGGAAGCGTTCGGAAAATTCTTTTTTTCGAAATGAAAATTCTTTTTATAGTAAGGATGCTCGTAAATCGGGATAAAATGCAGACTCGTTCCGATATTTCTTTCTTTCAGCTCCTCAGCCAAAGTATCACGTCCAATCTTTGCCAGATTCGGATCGAGTTCAATGCGGAATAAATGCCATGAGTGCATTCCATTCGCATCTTCGCGTGGTAGTTTCATTCCTTTGAGGTTTTTGAATTCAGTTGCATAGGTCTGCGCTAAATCTCTTCTGCGTTTCCAGAATCCGTGGGCTTCCCGGAGCTGCGCAATTCCGAGAGCTGCTGCAACATCCGTCATATTATATTTAAAACCTGCATCGATTACTTCGTAGTACCAACCTGGCCGGTTATATGCATCCCGGTTTATTCCGTGCAGCCTCATTACTCTGATACGATCAGCAAAATGCGAATGATTTGTTGTAACCATTCCTCCTTCACCGGTCGTTATACCTTTTGTAGCATAGAAACTGAAAACAGTAAAATCACCCCAGGAACCGATCATCTTGTTTTTATGAACTGCCGGAAAAGCATGAGCTGCATCCTCGATGACCGACAGGTTATAAGATTTTGCAAGTGGGATTATTTTTTCCATGTTACAGGAATGCCCTGCGAGATGAACGGGAATCAATGCTCTTACAATCTTCCCGGATTTTTTATGAATAAGCTTCTTTCCATCAAATCTGCATTCTCTATCGATGAGCTCCTGGATGGTCTCGGCGGTCATCAGATTATCAACCGCGTCAACATCTGTTAACAGAGGTTCTGCCTTGAAATAGCATATTACTTCCGCAGAGGCAGTAAAAGTGACCGAACTTGTTATAACTGCATCTTTCTCTGTGATTCCGATTGCTTCGAGGGCAAGATGAAGACCCGCAGTTGCTGAGTTAAGGGCGATGCTTTCGCGGCAGCTCACAAAATCGCCGAATTCCATCTCAAATTGTTTCACTTTTGGACCTGACGTGATCCATCCGGACCGCAAAACGTTTGAGACTTCCTCTATTGCTTCTTCTGAAATAGATGGAAGTGCGAAAGGTAAAAAAGTTTTTCGTGCTGTAATCATTGTTTTCTCCGAATTATGTCCGGCTTCAATATAGAATTTCGTCCGAATTTCGTTTTTCTTAAGATAAAATCGAAACGTAATTGCTTAAATTCTGCGGTCTCATATCGTTAGAAAAAATTATTTAGCGCCGCTTTGAACGTAACAATTGAGCAAATATTAAACCGGATCTCGATCATCGATCGGGATGTTTCCGAGCTAAACCGGCTGAAAAGCAGGTTACCGGCTGACAGGCCCTATTCCCCTTCTCTTCAGCTTTCCTTTGATAAACAAATAAATATTCTTTTGGATGAGCGGGTCTCCATTATGGACCTCGCCGTTGAGAATCCACCCGAATGGATTTTTCCGGAACTCCGGGAAGACGAAAAGAAAACAGACGTTAACATTGCTCCCCGTCTCAAGACAGGAGACCTGTCGGTCAAACAGCCTGCGGAGCATGATGTAATAAATTTTATCAGGGCTTTACCAAAAACCGAAGTGCACTTACATCTGGAAGCCTGCGTAAATAAGGCGACACTGAAAGAAATGCTGAAAAAAAATAATCTTTCGGTTTCTGATGAGGATTTCGAAAAGAAATTCAATTTCAACGATCTCAACGGGTTCATCCAACTTTTCTTCTTCATCCAAAGCGCAGTGAAGTCCCCTGAAGATTTCGGGTTCATGATTTCAAGTCTTGCAGAATATCTCCGTGCCAACAATATTATTTATGCAGAAGTATTTTTTGCTCCGTCAAAATTTTTACAGAATGGTCTCGACTTTGAAGAAATGATAAAGGTTCTCGTAAAAAAGATCAGACAGATAAAGGCTGAAGATGGAACTGAGATCAGAATTCTTGTCGATGTTTCCAGGTCATTCGGTCCGCAAAATGCGATGAATAACCTGAACAGGGTTTTAAAAATCAAAGATGAAGAAATAATTGGAATAGGTCTTGGAGGTCCGGAACTGCTCGGCCCGGCGCGGGACTATGTGGAAGTATTTAAAATTGCGAGAGAATCCGGTCTTCGCACTGTTGCACATGCCGGGGAAGATGACGGGCCATGGTCAATCTGGGACACCGTGTCGCTTCTGAAAGCGGAACGGGTTGGTCATGGAACATCAGCAATCCAGGACCCGGAGCTTGTCAAATATCTGAAAGAAAACAAGATTCCAATCGAAATATGTTTAACAAGTAACATTTTTACCGGAAAATATGTAAGAAAAGAACAGAATCATCCGGTGAGATACTATTATGATCAGGGACTCGTAACAGCAATCAATACTGACGATCCGGAAATATTCAACGTCAATCTGACCTACGAATATTTCAAACTCTATCGTTTTTTGGATTTTTCAATCGATGAAATAGTTGATCTTATCAAACAGGGAGTTTATTCAACTTTCCATCCGAACAAGGACGCTCTCTGGAAAAATATTGAAGCGAAAATCAA
>JAIOQL010000147.1 GCA_021413405.1 Leptospira sp. | reverse complement strand
CTTACGATAGACATTTCACCCCGAGAACGTTATGCGAAATCAAAGCTGGAAACAGTGAATGCAGAAGAATCCCTTCTGAGACTCGACAAATGGATGCGTCAGGCGAAACCTTATCTCGACGAGAAACTGGATCTTGAAATTACATCAAACGCAATTGGACTGAATATCCAGCAAACTTCGGAACTTCTGAATTCCAGGCTTGGAATGAGTTTCCGGTCATATCTGAATTCGTTCCGGATTGAAGAAGCGAAAGAAATTCTGAAATCCAGGCCGGAAATGAATGTCCTTTCGATCGCCTACGCAACAGGGTTCGGATCTAAATCTACTTTTAACGATGAATTCAAAAAATCTACAGGGATGACCCCGGTTGATTATCGAAAAAAATCAGCGAAATAGTCTTTATAAATGGAAATAAGCTATTGTTCAACGCAAACAATTGAATAGACCGTAGAACATACAGAACCTCCTAACCCAACCGGGATACTGCCAGTTGACCCGCGCCTCGCGGCGACACCTGAATTATCTGTCCAATTGGTGCAATGTTCATTTGGATGCGTAGTGTAATCAGTAGCTGTATTCAGTCCAGTCCAAATAGTATTGGCTCCACCTGTAACATCCACATGTCCGGCTAGCATCAATCCGTTCACATTGGTTGTTCCGATTGCTGTCGTTCCATCGGAACGAACATAGGCCCTGTTCGACTGCATCACCCAATCTGTATGTTCTGAAACACCGCCACTGCAGCTTGCAGTTGTACACGCAATCCTATTGATCGCACCAACGAGCAGAGCCTTATAGGTTCCCGTAGCAGGTTTATTTGCATCCGATGAGCATTTACTGTCAGCTCCGCTAAACCCACCCATATTTCCATCATAAGTTGCGGCAGTCATAAACATCTTGCAAGGATTACAAAAAGATGTGGCACTCACTTCTGACGAAACTCCGCTCTCTGCACCGGAATTCTCTGCGGTAACAACATAGTAAAGCTTTGTTCCGTTTATTGGATTAGAATGCGTATAAGGCGAAGTTACATTGCTGATTTTTATTCCGTTTGTCTTCGTTACACCGGAAAGATTTCTCCAATACAGATTGTATGATGTTGCCCCTGTTGAATTAGTCCAGGTAACTGTATTCTGATTGGTGCCACTGGTTGCGCTCACTCCCGACGGGATATCCGGTATCGCACTAGTATAATTTATTCCACAATGGGAACTTTTATCATTCAGGGCAGCTTTTATAAATAGGATTTGAGTAAAATCTTGTGATGCCGGATCACACGAATTACTGAATTCCCGTTTTGCACAGGAGAAACATAAAAGTACAAAAGTAATAAAAACAGCATTATTCATGTGCATTAGTATACTACATAGTAATCTTTCTAAGGAAATCCGGACAGTACAGCAAAAAACATCATTTATCGTGATTTTTTTTCACTATTTTTAGCACATTTCCGAAGCACCAGTTCCTTCCCTATTCAATGAAGTGAAAGGAATTCAATAATCTGCCTGGATGACCCGGACAGACTATTGAAAAAGACTCACAGGCATGACTTATTTCTTAGG
>JAIOQL010000146.1 GCA_021413405.1 Leptospira sp. | reverse complement strand
CGGGATCTCGGCAAAGAGAGGATAGGTTTGTTTTTTGATGGCTCCCAGAAATTCTCCCTTCGCAAACTGTATCAGCTCTACAGTTTCATGTGCAGTGTTCGGTTTTCTCTCTGGGTTTGAATGCGAAAATACTTCGTAATAGACTGATGCACTGATCAGGAAGCGGGAGAAATCTGCCATGGATGTTTCCTTTGCAGAAAACCCTGTAGATGCGATCAGAAGAGAAAACAGTATGATTAGTCTCATCTGTTTCCTGTTATGATGGGGAGATCTGAGCCCTGCAATGTAATCACCTTTATTTTTTCATTCGGGAATTCACAGAGTTTACGGAAACCGGAAATGCTGCCAGGATAAACTCCATTTACCGATTCAACAATTCTTCCGAGAGATTGTTTCCAGAAATCTTCTGTGCCTGGCTTTACCCCTGTCAGAGCAATTGCTCTGTCTGAATCAAGGTATAGTCTGTCGTGGAAAAAATATCTGTAATGATAGTCTACCGGGCTTCCTGGTGACACGAGCGTCCGATTGAAAATTGTCCTGTTTACCGGACTGAATTGAAAATCGCCACACTGTATGAATACCGGTTCCGAGTCACTGTAGAACAGAAACGCAGGATTTGGCTTTAATCTGACCTTCGATTGCCTGGTTTCTCCGTTTCTGATGTATCCAACTGTTATCTCTTCCCGGACAAATTTATTCCAGATGAATTCATCGAGCGCAATAGTGACTGATTTCCCGGATTGCACATTTCCGGCGTTGTCTAATGGATATCCGTTAATTGAGAAAAGGAAATCTTTCTCCTGTAATGCTTTTGCAAAAGTTGAAGACGGATAAACGGATGTGATGAAAATTCCTTCCCTGTCAGCCGGGATATTGAAAAATTTCTTTGGGGTTTTGTGCGAGCCGTTCTGGAAATGAAATCCGGGACCCGGAAATCCGTCATACTCCCCATCTTTGATATCTTCAAGAAAATGGGAAATTATCGAACCAGGAATTATTTGCGTTTTATTCTCCTTGCCGGTTTTCGATTGAAAGGCAATACCTATCAGATTTTTGCCGGAAAAAGCCGGGCTGCCGGAAATTCCTTCCGGAATGCCTGTTTCTATTTCGAATACATTTTTGAAATCGGTTCCGGCAAATTCATACCTGGCTTTTCTTTCACCAAGATATTTCCCGGAATAGCCTGCCCGGCCCGGGAATTCTGACGGAAAAATATTTACAAGTTCATTCTTTTCGGGAACGTATCCGGAAAAAGTAAATGGTATCTCTTTTTCAAAAAAAGAATTATCCCATAACTCAAGAATAGCAAGATCACAATCCGGTCCCAGATATTTTATGTAAGCCTGAAAGTCTTTGCTATTTTTATTCCGGACATAAACAGAGGCAGCTCCCGAAACAATGTGCGCATTTGTCAGTATCCGGTTTCCATTTAAAATAATACCGTTTCCGGTTCTTTGCTGTTGCTTCGAACCAGCAG
>JAIOQL010000048.1 GCA_021413405.1 Leptospira sp. | reverse complement strand
TTGAACTTGTAAATTCAATATTATCATACTCATTCATTCCTATGGAAATTATTGAAGTTTCCGACGTTAAAAATTTAACGTTTTTGGAGTAATTAAGCCTTATAGAAGAATAGACTTCGTTTCCTACGGAAATTAGTTCATCTAACTGATCTGTTAATTCATTTATGAGAGCTTTAATTCTATGGATATCCTTTTTAATCAAAGTCAATTCAGATGCATTCTGCAATCTTTCCTTAAGACTTCCAATTTCTTCCTCTATGTGATATACTTCTTCCTGTAATGATTTATATTTATTAAAAGTAGCTACTTCAAGTAGCTTCGACATTCTTTCTTTTCTTTGATTATTTAGGCTGAATAGTGTCTGTTGAATCGATTGAAGTTCTTTTTCTGTTTTTACAATTCTTTTTCGAATATATTCATTCCGTTCGGTTATTAATTTTCGATTAAATTCTAATAATTGGGAATAATCTTTCTTTAGAGCTTCGGGGAAGTAGATTTTAACTTCGTTAAAAGTCCTTTCAATTGCATTGAGATCGAAATTCGGAATTTCTCCGATAGAATCTTTCAATTGTTTAACTTCGTATTCCATCCTATACTCTTGAGAATTGAAGTCAGCAATTTGTTCGTCAATGTCATTAACTAATTCTTGGGTTATGTTACGATCACCATCATAAAAATTAAATGAATTGATTTGTTCTAACAAAAGGGATTTTTCATTCTCTTTTATTGATAATAGACCGCTGATTTTATCCTTTTCCTCAGATGATAGTGATAAATTAATTTCGATTTCTTTTGCAGCTTTACTTTTACTTTCAAGTTCATCGATTAAATCATATCTTTCCCTTAGTATTCGAGAATCGAAACCTAAAAGCTGGAAAACAATTGGTTTCCAATCTTTATGTTTTCCAACGAATTTGCTTAAATGAAAAAGGTCATTGTAGTCAACTTGCTTCCGAATGAAATATCCTAATGCTTTTCGGTAGGAATAATCTTCGAGAATGTCGAAATTTAAATACTTGCTTAGGATGTATATTGGGTTCTCCGCCTCGTTTCCTGCATTGAGCGAAAGAGAATCGTAATTCCAGGACTCTTCATTTTGAAAGCTTTGATACTTTTCGCGGTGAGCTTTGATCGAGATTTTAGTATGTGAATCAGCGGCCCGTTTAATAGTGATGTACTGATTATTGTTAAGCTGCAATTCAAGGAAAAAGATAAAGCCTGAAAATTTATCGATATGTTTTAATAAAAAGAAATCTGACTTTACATTTTTTAATAATAAAAAGTCAATAAGTTCAACAACGGTGCTTTTTCCGAGGTCGTGGGTATCAGTATCCATGTTTTTTGGATCTTTGACTTCTGCTTTAATAACGTTTAATCCAGTAGTGAAGCGGATTTCTTTGAAACGGGTATCGTTTGAGTAAAGTTTACTTAATTTCATTTTCTATTGCGATGGAGTCAATTTCTTCTATGTAGGAAATTATTCCTAGTAAGAATAAAAAACTGAGAGATTGAAAAATCAATCTATTATCAGTTTGTATTTTCTGAAGGATTTCGTTCATATTCAATACTTTATCAGAAATGAGAGCATCTAAAATATCTTGCGAGACGGTTAAAATGTTATTCTCCAAATTTAAATGTTTGTGAGGTTTTATCATTTTAATCCTATGTCACAATTCCAGTACATATAATGAATAAATTTAAGGACTAACATCCTATTTTTTTGAATATCAACCGGCGCATCTTTTAGCACATTGCCATAAATCGTTTTTAATACTTTTTCAAATGGTTCAGTTGCGGTCCCATTTGCCAAGATATTGTGTTGAATTTCCGTTGTTGTATCTCTATACATTGCTAGGACTTCTTGGTTTTGAGAATGTTGCAAGAAAGTTTCAATTTTTTTAAAGGAAGAAAGACTTGTTTCCTCAATAAATTCGAAATATTCTGGAGAAAGATTGTTTTTTTTGTTCTTTTCCGAAATATCGATTCTTTCGAGATCATTTGTTTCATCGAGTATATTCTCTTTTTGTGAATGAAAATGCATAACGACTGCTTCTAAGTCTTTTTCATAGAAAATGAAACTATTAATATCAGTAGTCCCATGCATATTGATGATATCTCTACCTGCTTGCTGATTTCCATCTCCATTGATCGATTGGTCCTTATCCATTAATATCTCGCCCTGCTTGTTTATTTCCAACGCCTTTCACTGATTGCTTTGAATCATTTTGACCTTCAACAGTGGTGGAATTTATTTGCACATTGATTTTATATACCTTTGATGCGATGAACACGCTCAAGACTAACGATAAAATCGATGCGAAAGATCCGATTACATTTAGTGTTTCCATTATTCTGTCTCCATTGAATTATATTTAAATCTTTTTCAAACGCGGAATTAAAAATCATTTCTCATGATTCAAGAAAATTGTATGGCAGGCGTGGTATTGCGTCTAACTACCATAATCCAAAATAATCGCCAGTACTTCTCATCTGGCAAGAAGAAAACGAATATTGATCCTCGTTGAGGCATATCAAATTTTGATAATCCGTGCGTAGCAGTAAGTTAGTTTTATTTTGGGCGGGGCAAATATTCATTCACGGCCAATGATTTTTTTTGGGAACACATAGCAAAATAAATGGTCTGATGAATTGTGCGCTGTGCGCGATCCTACCGGGTACTTGATTCCAGCGCAGCAGATCAGCTTTTGCAATGCGGCGTATATATTATTTCTTTTTTTTAGGAGTAACTGTAGAGGGTTTAATTTCTTTAGAGATTTGTTCTCCTTGTGATGGGGGGGGCGTTTTGGGTTTTTCAGGAATATCGTCAATTTTCTTTATATTGCTTTTTTGAAAACTCTCCTGAATAATTTGCTTTGTTTCAGTCATACTGATCCTCCTATGTAATGGCATATTCTATTGAGAATTGGCCCTTCTGTAAAGATAAATAAATAATTGGAATATCATATAGTTTATTATTAGGCGATTTTGTTCTATAGACAGATACCTCTTTCAGAATAATTTCCCGGTCCTGGAAAGGTTCTGAGTAGGCAATTATTGCACCGAAATATGTTAATTCAGATATGTAATCCCGTAAATAGACCCAATTCGTTTCCTTTGAATTTGTGAAATAAAACCAAATATCATCATCACCGGATTTATTGGTTATTTTTAGATAATTTCCAATTCTAAGGAAGATCGAATTAGAAATCAATTTAGAGAAAATCATTCCGTTTATCAAAGCAATCAGGCTAGTGAAGCAAACTTCCAAATATGGCAGAGATTTTGTGTTCTTGTTTAAAATGATATCCCAAACATCTATTTTATAATCGAATACTCTGATTGAGAATAAATGTGAAATAATGACAACCTTATACAATGTAGAGAATATAGAATAATTAATAACTCCAAGTAGCAGTGAATAAAACAGGAAAAAAAACGGCTCCTTTATTTTGTAAATCGTTAGATGATTTAATACAATCAGGGAAATCGTTCCGGGTATTGAGATTATTGATAAAAAAATAATAAATTGCGATATATCCATAGTCCTGCCTTCAATTGAAACAGAGTTTTACATTAACGGCGCATAATCCTTCTATTTGAATAAATACTTAGCATCCCTGTTCATCCGGCAAGAAGAAAACATAGATCGATCATAGGTTGGGCATATCAAAATTTGATAACCAGGGCGCAGGGGTAAATAAGTTTTAATTTTGAGGGGTGAAAATATTCATTGACGGAAAATTATTTTCTTTGGAAATACAAAGCAAAAAAGACGGGTTGATGATTTGTGCGCGATAGCGATTGCAGCGGAAATTCCGGGGGAATGAACGGATGAATTCTTTTTTGGAAGAGAAGATTCTATGGCAGTTGAGTTTGTTCCGAGGAATTGGAGCGTAAAGCGCGGTCGGGAGAACCACCCCGACCCCTTCTTGCAAAGGAGGGGACAGAGGGGTGGGGCGAGCGAATCGCCCCCTTTGTTATTTTGAATTCATGCTAAATAAAGAGAGCCGGGATTATGCAGGAAGAAATCCGTTACAGTAGTTTGCTGGATAAGATCAGCAGAATTTATAAAGTAGGGTTGCATGAGAATTATACTGACCTGAACAGATTCACGCTAGAGACGAACTGGAAAATCGGGGAACAGATTTCAAAAGTGGAGCAGGGTGGTGACAGGCAGGCTTTGTATGGTAAGAAAGTTCTCGAACGTCTTGCCGGGGACATGACAAAGAAATTTGAGATCCAGGGCTTTTCGGTGAGAAATCTCAGTTATATGAGGAAGTTTCATTCACTTTACCCGGCTTCAAAAATCAACTATGAACTGACCTGGACGCATTATTGTCAGCTTGTGAAAATCAAAGACGGGAAGATCAGGAAAAAACTGGAAGATGAAATTGTGCGACATGGTTTTACTTACCGCGAGCTGATGATTCTCATCCGGAAAAAATATGCGAAATATTCTGAAGAAGAAACGGGGAAGATTGAGAGGAAGGCTCTGAAATTTCCTGCGGGAAAATTGAATCATTACCGGGTGGTTTTTCTGGAGAGTGGAGATTCGGCAGGCAGCCTGCCGAATGTGGATTTTGGTTTCAAGGTTTATTACAGGCTTCCTCCGGGTGCGGTTTCCAAACCTAAGAGTGACGAGATCCTGGAGGTTGTGAAAGCGGGTGGGGGATTTAAATTCAGAAGATCTGCGGCGGAGAAAAAGGATCTTTTCACTTACAAAGCGCGTATAGACAGGATTGTGGATGGGGACACGGTTGTTGTGACGATTGATCTCGGGTTTGGAATTGTGCTGAAGCAAAAGCTCCGGCTTCGCGGTATTGATGCTCCGGAGCTGAGTACGGAGGAAGGCAAAGAGGCCAAAAGATTCGTGAGTTCGAGGCTCAGGGATTGCGGGTTTATTGTGATTAAAACTCACAGCGAAGATAAATATGACAGATATTTAACTGATCTTTTATATATTGGCGGTGAGAAAAAAGAAGAGACTGTTTTGGAAGATGGAAATTTCCTGAATCAGGATTTATTGAATGAAGGTTATGCGGAACTGGTGTAGCCCCCTCTTTCTTGAGGCCAGTGAGAAGCAAAGGTAAGAACTGAATTGTCAGAAACAAGAGTAATCATTGAAAATCATATTGCTACGATTGAGCTGAATCAGCCGGAAAAAAGAAATGCGATCAGTCGTGCGTTGCTCAGGTCACTCCAGGAAAATCTTCTGGAAGTGGAGGGTGTGCAAAATCTCAGGGCATTGATTCTGACCGGAACTGGTGACAAGGCATTTTGTGCGGGGGCTGATCTCAAAGAGAGGCTTTCGATGACTCACGAAGAGGTTATCGAATTTCTCAATTCTCTCAGGGGAACTTTACGGCTTATTGAAAAATTCAGAATTCCTACCATTGCTGCGATGAACGGGGATGCGTATGGCGGGGGTCTTGAACTTGCGCTGTGTTGTGATTTTCGGATTGTTGCGAATCATATTTTGATTGGATTAACAGAAACCGGTCTGGGAATCATTCCGGGTGCGGGCGGGACGCAGCGGCTTTCAAGGCTGATTGGAATTTCGAAAGCAAAAGAAATGATTTTTACTGCAAAGAAAATTGACGCGGGGACTGCTTTGATCTGCGGGCTTGCGAATTCTATGTCAATGCAAGCCTTTCTGCGTGCGGACTCGCTGAAATTTGCCGAACAGATCGCTGCATCGGCGCCTATCGCAGTGGCTCTTGCTAAACAGGCGATTGACGAAGGGTTTGGCGAAGAAATGGAAACCGCTCTCGACATTGAGCGGAAGCTTTATTTACGGACTTTAGATACGAAGGATAGAAAAGAGGCTCTCGTCGCTTTCCAGGAAAAACGGAAGCCGGAGTTTCGGGGGGAATGAATTGATTCTGACTGGAAAGGAAATTCTAAAAAAGTTGCACACCGACATCAGGATTGAGCCGTATGATGAAAAATTGCTGAATCCAAATTCTTACAATCTGCGGTTGCACAATGAGCTTGTGGTGTATAAAAATTTTCCGCTCGATATGAAAAAGCCTACCGAGACTGAAAAAATTATTATTCCTGAGTCAGGTTTTTTACTGGAGCCGGGGATTCTGTATCTCGGCAGAACACTTGAATTTACAGAGACTTACAATCTTGTTCCCATGCTTGAGGGAAGGTCTTCAATTGGGCGCTTGGGTATGTTTGTGCATGTCACGGCGGGGTTTGGGGATGTTGGTTTCAAAGGTTTCTGGACTCTGGAGATTTCTGTTATTCACCCGCTGATTATTTATCCGGGCGTCCAGATTTGCCAGATTTTTTACCACACTGTGGAAGGGGAGATTACTGAATATAAATCGGGAAAATACCAGGCAAACAGTGGAATCCAGCCTTCTCTTCTCTACAAAGATTTTGAGAAGGGCGCCTAACGTATCATTTTTCGATTGGAATTTCTGTTTCAGGGCTGATTTTCCGGTGGCAAAATGAAGATTACGGTTATTACTGTCTGTTTCAATAGCGTTGAAACAATTAAAGACGCGATTGATTCTGTTCAATCACAGACATATCCGGAGATTGAGCATCTGGTCATTGACGGAGGGTCGTCTGACGGAACTGCTGAAATTTTGAGATCGCAAAAGTCTGGAAATTTTCGATTTGTTTCGGAGCCGGACCGGGGGATTTACGACGCAATGAATAAAGGAATCGGTCTAGCCAAAGGTGACGTGATTGGTTTTTTGAATGCGGACGATGTTTTCGCGGACAGGGAAAGTCTTTCGAAAATTGCAGAATGTTTAAAAACGAACAAAGTGGATTCGTGTTATTCTGACCTGGTTTATATGAACCGCGAGTTAACGAAAATTATTCGTTTTTGGAAATCGGAGCCGTACAGGGAAGGTTTGTTTAACCGGGGCTGGATGCCGGCGCACCCTACGTTTTACGTGCGGAAAGAGATTTTTGAAAGGTTTGGAAGTTTCGATTTGCAATTTTCACTGGCGGCGGATTTTGAACTGACAATGAGATTTCTTGCGATTAATAAAATCTCTTCATTTTATATTCCCGAAGTTCTGGTGAAGATGCGGGTGGGGGGTGCGACGAACAAAGGAATTTTGAATGTAATCAAAGGAAACCTCGAATCGTACCGTGCCTGTAAAAAGAATAATCTTCAGGTCAGCCGGTTTTTTGTTTTGCAAAAAATTTTCTCAAGGATTCCCCAGTTTTTTCTCAAATGAAATTATTCTTTCTTCTTCTGATTCTTAATATTGAAGGCTTGATTGCCGAATCGTTGCCTGCTTTCAAATTGGCAGACCAAAATGGAAAAATTTTTGCGAGCAAGGATTTGAAAAATCACACGGCTGTTCTACTCGGTTGTTTTTACAAAGACATTACTATTTGCCGGAAGGTTGCGAGAAAGATTTACTGGTCACTGCAAAATAAACTGGACACCGACAGGGCGGGAATCCGTTTCTTGCTTTCTATTGATTTGCGGAATTCAAATTTTCTCGTAGAAAAATATATTGACGAAAATAAAAATGCAGGCTTCGAAAGCGTTCTCCTGGACAGGAAAGGTGTGCTTGCGGACGGGCTGAAGGAAAACCAAGCTCACCTCAGGATCTTTTCGAAATCAGGGAAAATGATTTTCGAAAGATATTTTCAGGCTGCCACGTCCGCGGACGTGGCAAGCATTTACAAAATTTTTAAATCGCAGAATGCAGATTAGAAGCTTTCCTTTCCGCTAATGAGATTTCTTGAAATTACCATTTTGTGAACTTCAGAAGGTCCGTCTGCAATGCGTGCCGCTCTTGCGTCGCGGTAGAACAGTTCAAGTTTCAAATCACGGCTGTAACCAAGGGATCCACAAATCTGAATAGCCCGGTCAATGCATTTGCAGAGAGTTTCGCTTACCTGCCATTTCGCCAAAGAAATAATCTGTCTCGCATCCTCTTTTCGTTTCAAAGTGTCAGCGGCTTTTAGTGTGAGTAGAAATCCTGACTCAATTTCAAGAGCGGACTCTGCAAACATCCATTGAATCCCTTCGTGTTCAGAAAGTTTTGATCCAAAAACTTCGCGGGACTTCGCAAATGTCAATGCAATTTCCATTGAGCGTCTGGCAAGACCAATCCATCTCATGCAATGCGTCAGGCGCGCCGGTCCCAGTCTTTCCTGGCTTAAACGAAAACCTTCTGCAACCCTTCCCAGAATATTTTCTTCAGGAACTTCGACGTCGTGAAATTTCAATTCGCAATGCCCCCCCGGTCCATGAGAACCCATTACTCCGATCTCCCTGACCATTTCATATCCGGGTGAATCTGTGGGTACAAGGAACAGTGTAGATTTACGGAAACTTCCATTCACCTTGGACATGACGATCAGGAACTTCGCTCCCTTTGCTCCAGTGCAATACCATTTGTGTCCGTTTAATATATATTTATCACCTTTCTTTTCAGCATTTGTTGCGAGGAGACTCGGATCAGCCCCGGCTCCTGGAGGTGGTTCGGTCATAGCAAATCCGGACCGGATTTCACCTTGGATCAGCGGATGATAAAATTTTTCCTTCTGCTGCGGATTGGCCGCTAAATGAAGGAGGTGCATATTCCCTTCGTCGGGGGCATCACAATTGAAGATATACGGTGCGATAGGCGATCGTCCAAGTTCGCTGAATATTATCCCGGTTCCCGTCATATCAAGCCCAAGGCCACCCTCGGATTTTGGCAGATGTGGTGTCCAGAGTCCGGCGGATTTGACCTTTTTTCGGGCCGCCTGGTTTATGTCTTCAGGCATTCTTCCGGTTTCATAATCGTATTGCCCTTCGAGAGGAATGATTTCTTCTTCAACAAAGGAACGAACTTTTTGCTTTAATTCTTCAACGTCTTTTGAAATTGTAAAATCCATAGGAGTATTATATTTCCTGATTGTCTTAATTTTGGAAATATAAATTCAATCTTTGATTAAAAAGAAATGCCTGAATTAGATCCGGCTGACCGTATGAACCATAAGAAAAGGATATCTAAGCCCGAAATAGGCTATGTGTTGCCCGAATTGAGCATATCGGGAGGCATTGCAATTGCATTGTATCATATATTGGAGTTACGCAAACTTGGAAGAAATGCAATTGCAATTGTGGAAAAAAACGAAAATAATGGAGATTGGTTTCCGCATATAAATGAGATTCCGGTCATTTCGCTTCGTGAATATGAAGAAAAATTCGGGAAATATAGAATCAAGTATTTAACGGCCACTTGGTGGGAAACCTCATTTACTGTTGAAAGGATGAATGCGGAACATAAGTTCTTCTTTCTTCAATCTCTTGAAAATAGATTTTATCCCGAAGGAAATTCGTTGCAAGACGGGTTCTTTCTTTCTTTGGGATTGGGGTTGAATATTTTTACAGAAGCCAAATGGATTCGGGATTGGTTACGGAAAAATTTAAAAATTGATGCTATCCATGTACCGAATGGCCTTGATACAACAATATTTCATCCCGGGAACAGGAAACCAAATAGTGGAAAATTAAGGGTTCTCATCGAAGGAGCCGGAGGAACTTTTTACAAAGGAGTAGCTCATTGCTTCGAAGCTATAAGCAATCTGGACGTAGAAATCTGGTATGTTTCTACTGACGGTGTTATTCTTCCGGAATGGAAAGTGGATCGGCTTTTCACAAAAATTCCACAGTCTGAAATGCAGAAAATATATTCAGAATGCGATGTACTCCTTAAGATGAGTAAAGTGGAAGGTGTTTTCGGTCCTCCCCTTGAAATGATGGCATGTGGCGGAACTTGTGTCGTTGGAAATGTTTCCGGACACGATGAATATTGTGAAAATGAGAGAAATTGCCTGATTATAGATAAAGATTCTCCAGGTGAAGCCAGAAATGCAATATTGCGGTTAATGAATGATCGTGAATTTCTAAAAAATTTACAGATACAGGGACCGGTAACTGCGAAAAAATTTCAATGGAAAAAAAGTGCTAACATCCTGAATAAAACGGTATATTCGCATAAAATCAAAAAGCAAAGTCCGGAGAGGACATTCCTTAACCAGAATCTCCGGAAAGCAAAAGAATATCTGGTTCAATTGGAAGAGACAAAAATTCTGATACGCGATAGTCAAAACCAGATTAATCTGATTTATTCCAGTCTCACCTGGAAAATTGGAGAAATTATTTTATATCCAGCAAGGATAATCAGGAATTTTTTCAGCGGTTAAACTGAAAATCCGGTTATTTGGATTCCGATAATTGAATAAGCATGGATCAACCCTTCAAACCAAAACCTATACTGAACAGGAGTGAGCTCAGGCAGATAAAAAAAGCACGTACCCGGTTTGAAGGTAAAAAGATAATAACGGATGATGTAAAAAAATTAAAATCACTCAAAGTTGTTCCAGATATCGCAGATAGCGAAAAAGTAAATTATTATAAAGAACCTATCTGGATCGAATATTACATTCCAAAAGAATCGAGATTTGCCCTCGAAACTAAATACATGCTTGTAAAATTAATAGATGTGACACCGCGGGAGAATGTGGAAGATATTATAATCCGCCAGGCTCTGAATGAAAATTCGTTTATTGATGTCCTTACCGTTCTCGATACAAACCTGGGTTTTTTTGATCTGGTTCACAATTCGTATCAGAATTTTTTTGAGATGCTTCAGAGAATCTCAATAAATTTTAAAGAGTACGAAAAGACCGGGGAAATCGAAAATCTGAAAGTACCGGTCTATCTTACGGAAACACTTATGCAGTATGAACCTACCCTGGCATCACTTGAGCTTTTAGGGGATTTTACTACGCACAATCTGAATTGGCTTACCAGGAAACTGAACGAAGGGAATATTCCATTTTCACTAGAAGATAGAACAATTGCGATATTGATAAAACGGCGGAATGAGTTCTGGGAGTCAAATGATTTGCCACCAGATGAAGACTTTGACTTGCTGTCTGCCTTATTTTTTGAACAAGCCTATCCAAACAGAG
>JAIOQL010000593.1 GCA_021413405.1 Leptospira sp. | reverse complement strand
AGTTTATTTCAAAGGATATCTTTTCAATCATGCTCATTGCAGGTTCAGTTTTTCCAATCAGATTGATAAGATTATTTTTTACCAATCCTTCTTCAATTTTGCGAAAAGGTTCCTTTAGAGAAGACAATTTCGCTGAGATTTCTTTCCGGATTGCAAGATCTGCACTTTCATACTGTTGATTCCCGAGCGCCTGCGAATACAACGGAAGCTTCTCCATGAATCCTTTTATGACCCCTCTTTCCGATTTATATCTCTGAATCAGATCCTTAGCGGAATTCGATGAATTTGCGTCAGTAATTTCGTTCATGATTGTATTTTGTACTCTATGGAAATTCTATCAATGACATTTATATGGAAAATTGACTGTTTTTATCCCGGCCAATTTCTGTTTCAATCGGAAATTATGCGTAAATTGTTCCTTTTCCCGGCGTATTCTCACCTTCCGGAGGCCACATAATTCCGTTTTGATCAAAATATTTTTCCGGGATTCATAATTCCTTTTGGATCAAAAACTTTCTTAATTCCCTTCATCAGGTTTATCTCCGGTTCCGATCTGGAAAATCCGAGAAAGTCTTTTTTCAAAAGACCGATACCATGTTCCGCACTAATGGATCCATTATGTTTCCGGATCAGGGCAAACATTTCGGGATCAACACTTTTACAGGAAGAAAAGAAATCCTGATCGCTTAACGCAGCAGGCTTTAATATATTGAGGTGAAGATTTCCATCCCCAATGTGACCAAAAAGTGCAATCTCAAATCCGGGATATTTTGCATTCAGCAAATCACTCATTTCCTGAAGGAATTCCTCCATTTCACGAAGAGGAAGAGAAATATCATTTTTATGAACAGTATGCATTATAGAAAGGCTTTCACTGATCCCTTCGCGATATTTCCAGAATGTTTCTTTTTGTCTTGAATTCTGATTCAGGCTTCCATCAATAATCAGTTCTTTTTCCGAAATATTTTCGATGAATGAAAGTAGCTTTTCCTCATCCCTTTCTTCCTGGATGCCGAATTCCATTAATACATAATATGGACTGGCTGCAGAAAATGGATCCGGGAGACTCAAATGATGCTGAACTTTTTTGAGGCAAACATCAGTAAAGAATTCAAATGCAAGAAGAGAGAGCGCTGAGCTATGTGTTTCACGAAACAGGTCGAGGATTCTTCCATATTCAGCGACTGAGGCGAGGATTACCTTTGATTCAACCGGTTTTTTTGTGAGACGCAAACTGACTTCTTGCGTATGAGGCCATAGTGAACTACCCTGACACCCCCAGCATTGGTTGCGATGTTCCCTCCAATAAAGGATGATCCGGTTGCAGAAAAATCTACCGGAAAATAAAAACCCCTTTCTTCAGATTCCAGCTGAACATTTTTTGTAATCATTCCCGCACCGACGGTTATCGATCCGAAGAATGGATCGAAATCGATTACTTTATCCATCTTCCCCATTGAAATTACGAGTTCATGATTTTTTGCTATTGCTCCTCCGGCATATCCGGTTCTGCCCCCTGATGGAACAATTTTTAATTCGTTTTCGTAAGCGTATTTTATGATTGATGCCACTTCTTCCGTTGTTGTGGGAAAAGTCAGGATTTCATAGTCTGCTTTAAAAAGTTTTGTCCTGTCAGTTCCATAGGAATCGAATGTATTTTTATCCATGATCTCTTCATTGCGGAAAAATACTTTTTCCTTTCCCAGAATCTGAGTGAGTTTTTCTCTGTGATCCATAACCTGCCTGCTTTCCGAAAATACTATCTTATATCCGTTGGAAAGAGCAATAATATTTTATTCTGTTATCCGGTCATTCAGGCCAGTCAAATAGGTTAACTATGGATTCCTACTCACAAACAATTATTGATGCAGTTGATATTGCAAAGAGATCGGTCGTTAAGATTGACACATATAAGAAATCAAAGGAAAAAAAAACGGAAGGTGGCCAGGGCTCCGGGTTTTTATTTTCGTCTGATGGATACCTGTTTACCAATAGCCACGTAATAAACAAAGCGGATGAAATAAAAGTCACCTTGCACGACGCTTCAGACTATACGGCGACTCTCCTCGGAGAAGACCCGGAAACGGATCTTGGAGTATTGAAGATTACGGCCCATGGATATAACCCCGCAAAGTTAGGCGACAGTGCAAATGTTAAAATCGGGCAGCTTGCAATTGCGATCGGCAATCCTTATGGGTTTCAGCACACAGTAACCGTCGGAATTGTAAGTGCTCTCGGAAGAACATTGAGAACCAATTCAGGAAGACTGATAGATAATATAATTCAGACGGATGCAGCTCTGAATCCGGGAAATTCAGGCGGACCTCTCATTGACACAGAAGGATCTGTAATCGGAGTAAATACAGCAACAATAATGGGGGCCCAGGGATTATGTTTTTCAATCGGAGTCAACACGGCAAAACATATTGCCGGTGAACTCATACAACACGGAAAAGTGAAACGTGCGTATCTCGGAATCGGATCCCAGGAAGTGGAACTTCTTCCGAAGGTAGCAAGTTTTCACAACCTGAAAAATAAAAAGGTTCTATTTGTAATCTCTGTTGAACCGAAAAGCCCCGCAGATAAAGCAGGTATCCACGCAGGGGATTATATTTTATCCTTCAATGATGTTGTGACTGAAAACACGGATGACCTTTTCAGGCTTCTCATCAAGGATAAAATCAACTCAGTTCAGACAATGGCGATCCTACGGAACAACCAGAGGATTAATTTGAGAATCATTCCAGCAGAAAGTCCAAAAGGAAAGAACAGCAATATTTCAATGCCGCATAACGCAAAAAGATAATTTTTTAATTGCTTTTTATTTCTTTGCAATATAAAATCCCTGCTGAGACCGGATGAAAATGAAATTAGCAGATAAGTTCAGGTTTAAATCAGATTCCAGTACCCTAAGTATTTTTCATAGCTGGAAGATTCTTTATTTGTTTTTATTGATTCTGAATTGCGGTACTTCTGAAACAACAAAATGTAAAAGAAACTGTAAGCAGTTTACTGATATCTGCTTTCTATCTGTCATTTCACCAAACAATTCGAACTCCGCAGTCGGTGCATTTGTTTGCACCGAATACAATCTGGACTGCAATGACTCATGCAAGACCAGAACAAAAAGCAGCTCCAGCTCCTCCAGCAGTTCAAGTAGCAGCAATTAAAGAAAATTCACTCCCGATTTATCTTCAGCTTCTCACCGGTGTTAATTTGTAATCCTGCATTGAAGTAAAATTCACAATATCTCTTTTGTATCCCAGTACTTCCTCGAGAGTTGTGAACCTGTTCATACCCATACTGATCTCAATGTCTTTGCTCGTGAACTGAAGAGGATGCTCATAACCGGCTGAATGAGAAAGTGCGAGTAATTCTTTTCTGAATCCCTGGATATATTTTGCAGCACGTTTACTTTTCATTTCGACATCAACTCCTGCCTGCAACCATTTGTTCTGTGTTGCTATTCCGGTCGGACAATGACCTGTGTGACATCTCTGGGCCTGGATGCATCCGATGGAAATCATCGCTTCCCTTGCAACATTTATCATGTCACAACCCATTGCAAATGCAATGATTGCCCTATCGGGAAAACCGAGCTTTCCGCTGCCAATCCAGGTGATCCGTTCCGATACTCCAAGTTCCTGGAATATCATATATAACCGGGCGAATCCGATTTTGAAAGGAAGTGAAACGTGGTCTGTGAAAGTCAATGGTGCCGCACCTGTTCCACCTTCACCACCATCGACGGTAATGAAATCAGGACCCTTTCCGGTTGACTTCATTATGTTTCCAAGATCATACCAGAATGATGTAAAACCGATCGCGCTTTTTATTCCCACGGGCAAGCCGGTGATAGCCGCAATCTTTTCAATGAATTCAACCAGTGATTCTGCATCGTGAAACATATTGTGAGAATTCGGGGAAAGACAATCCTTTCCGATTGGAGTCTGCCGGATTTTGGAAATTTCCGCAGTGATTTTAGCGGCAGGTAAGATTCCACCTTTGCCAGGCTTTGCTCCCTGAGAAAGCTTTATCTCGATCATCCGGATATGCGGATTCTTTTCTACTTTCTCTTTCAGAATATCAAAAGAAAATTTTCCATTCTCATCCCGTGCTCCAAAATATCCGGTTCCGAGCTGCCAGACAACATCTGCCCCGTGACAATGATACGGGCTGACTCCACCTTCCCCGGTATTGTGATATGCCCCGGCGATTTTTGCCCCTTTATTGAGTGAAGAAATTGCATTCTCACCAAGAGAACCAAAAGACATTGCAGAAATGTTTACAACTGAATATGGACGAAACGGGTATTTCCGTTTGTGAAATTCTCCGATTACTTTGAGACACGGAACGGCAGATGGATCGTTATTAATAACAGTAACTTTATCTTCCGCCATCGGGAAAGTGGAATGTTTGATTATCGGATAACCGGCTTCATAAAGAAGCTCGGTCGTTCCAAAACCAAAATTATTGTTTTGCCCTTTTGCAGTAGCATAGATCCAGATCCTTTCCGCACGATTAAAGGGCATTTCTTCTTTATCATTTGCTACCCAGTATTGCCGCAATTCCGGACCAACCAGTTCCAGTATATAGCGGAGATGACCAACTATCGGAAAATTGTGCTGTATAGTGTGTTTTTTTTGGAGTATATCCCTGACAAAAATGATCGCGAACAATGTTGCGATTCCGAAAATGACCGGGTGATCATAAATAATCTCTTTTATTATTTCCATAGGTTTACTGTTGCAATGATTGCCCTCGAACCAGAGATAAACGGTAGGACACTCTATTTGCAAGACTATTTTTAAGGAGAGGTCAGTCAAAAAACTGTAATTACAGAACATCATCATGGGCAATATAGAAACCGTACTCGTTTTACTCTTCATAACCTCGACACTTTCCATTCTCGCAAAAAAAATCGGTGTGGCGCATGAAATACTTCTTGTTCTAAGCGGACTCGTGATCGGGTTCATTCCCGGACTTCAGGAAGTTAAACTGGCTCCGGATATCGTATTCCTGATTCTTTTACCACCACTGTTATCATCTGCAGCATATTATACTTCCTGGGCTGAATTCAGGGCACATATTCGCCCTATTTTCCTGCTAGCGATTGGAGCTGTCATTTTCACAACCTGTGCCGTAGCGATTGTTGTAAAATCTGTTATCCCCGGACTCGGCTGGGGCTTCGCCTTTTTACTCGGCGCAATTGTTTCTCCACCGGATGCAACCGCACTCGTTGCGTTCCGATTTGCGTTAGCCGCTATTCTTACCGGAAGTTTTTCTTTTTTGGAAGCAAGTGCGGGATTTATTTTTGTAAGCACCGGTGGTGTATGCGTTGGTCTCGGAATGGGATGGCTTAGCGCATATATTAGGAAAAAAATTCACGACTCCGCAGTAGAAAATATCATCGGGATCCTGGTTCCTTTTTTTGCTTATATTCTGGCAGAACATTCCGGAGTTTCCGGAGTCATCGCGACAGTCACTGCTGGCCTATATACAGCAAGAATAAATCCGGAGATCACTACAGCAGATGCACGACGAAAATCTTTCGCTCTATGGGAAGTCCTTGTCTTCATTGTAAACGGAATTGCTTTCATACTGATCGGATTGCAACTGCCATCAATATTACGCGGCATATCAGTCTATCCAACTGATAAACTCATTTTATCCTCAGCAGTTATAAGCGTAACCGTGATCATTGCGAGATTCGTCTGGATCTTTCCGGGAACATATCTCCCCAGATTTTTTTTCTCCGGAATCCGGAAAAGAGAAAGTTCCCCTTCAATGAGGGGAGTCATCGTCACGTCCTGGGCCGGTATGCGCGGAATCGTTTCAATTGCAGCGGCCATGGCAATACCAGAATATGATAATGATGGAATTCCATTTCCAAACCGTGATTTGCTGATTTTCCTGACGTACGTTACAGTTCTTGTTACACTCGTAGTTCCGGCATTGACGTTGCCTTTTCTGATACGTTACCTGAAACTGAAAAGCGAAGACAATACTGAGAAACAGGAAATCCTGGCACGCATAGAATGTGCCGAAGCAGGTTTGAATTTTCTGGAGACTTATAAGGCCGATGAAACAAATATTCCGGAAGAGATCAATTTTTTAAAACAGGAGTATGCTGAAAAACTTACACTGCTAAAAATGGAGATATTCGAGTCTGGCATGGATGCCCTGCTCAAAAGAAAATCATCTATCAGAAATGTGAGAGTCAAAGCAATCGAATCGGAAAGGAAGAAATTAATCCAGCTCAGAAATAACGGAATGATACATGATCATATTCTCTTTAAGATCCAGGCCGAGCTGGATATGAAAGAGCTGGGGATCAGGAAAATTTAGAAAAAAACATGAACGTTGAACAACTGAGGAAATACTGCCTCGCCAAAAAGGCAACCACGGAAGACTTTCCATTTGATGATGAGGTACTTGTTTTCCGGGTTCTCAAAAAAATATTCGTCCTCACTTCATTTGAAAAACCTCTAAGCATGAATCTCAAATGCGATCCGGAGCTCGCCATTGAATTGAGAAAACAATACAAGGGAATTGTTAGCCCTGGCTATCATATGAACAAAAAACATTGGAACACAATACTGATGGAAGAAAAAATCCCGGAAAAAGAATTGAAAAAAATGATTGATCACTCCTATTCGCAGGTTGTTAAAGGATTAAAAAAATCAGACAGGGATAAATTGTTATGGATCGGATGAATTTTTTTTCAATTTCATTCCATTTTTCTCATTTTTTTCTTACTAATTTTACATCTTTGAGCAATCTACAGGACTAAACTCACCGTTAATCTCTTCTTAAATATTCGCTTAACCGTTTCAAAACCTTTTCCGGAATTTCGTGACCGCCCTGGAACGAAACAAATTCGCCTGATAATCCGGAGTCCCGGAGAAGCATTTCCAATTTCTTTGCAGATGAATATGGTAAGACCTGATCATCGGTCCCATGCGATTGGAAAAATTGGAATCTCGATTTTTGTTTTGCGAGCTCCTTCCATTCATCCTCGCAGATTAGTGTTCCGGAAAGTATAATTAGTCCCTTTGGATTTTCTTTCCTTCTCAGAAAATAATCCGTTGTTAACATGGAACCCTGGCTAAATCCTCCCAAAGTAATTTTATTGATAGGCGTTGGAATTCTACTGATCATTTCATCCAATTTTGATCTGGCCGAATCAAGTCCTGTAGGCGTAATTTTCGAGAAATCTGCGAACCTTCCCGCAGCAGCTAAATGGTTTATTGCATCAGAAATAAGTGGAAACCAGGCTCTTCCGACATAGCCGGGACCCAGCGGAATTTCCATCGGGGCTTCCGGAAAATACCAATTTGTCCCCGGCCTCACTTTCAGATATCCGGAAAGCGGCAGCAGATCCATTGCATTTGCGCCATATCCATGACATAGAATAATTGCCTCACCGTCAGGAGTTCCTTCTACCTTTAGAACATCCAATGAACCCATTTTTTCTTTTTTATGATCCAATTTCTTTCCCCGTCCTTTATTGAGGCTTACTGCTTTTTTGACTACTTTTATCTTGCAGAAATTTGAACAAGTCTGTAAACCGTAGAGAGGTCATGAGTTCTATCAGTGAAATTAAAGTCCTAATTGCGGAAGACGAGCTGCCCGCCAGAAATCTTATGAAGAAATTCATAACAGAACGACCGGAATTAAAGTTATGCGACATCGCCAGAAATGGAAATGAGGCCCTGGAAAAAATGCAGGCGTTCAAATTTGATCTCGTATTCCTTGACATCCAGATGCCGGTTCTGAACGGAATTGAGGTTCTTGATAAACTGAAAGAGACACCGGACATTATTTTCACAACTGCATATGATGCCCATGCAATCCGGGCGTTTGAATTAGGGGCCGCCGATTATCTCTTGAAGCCTTTCACTTTCGAACGGTTCAATATCGCCGTCGACAGGATATTATCCAGAATCAATTCACCCCAAAAGAATAAAGAGCCTCTTAAGTTGGGTTTATCCCTCAAAGAGAAGTCGAATTATTTTATCATTCCTTTTCAGGATATTATTTATATTTCTTCTCATGGAAAGCATTCCGTTGTTCACACAAAAGAAAAGGATTTTGAAACTGCAAAAGTCATGAAGGAACTGGAAGAAAAACTGGCCCCTGAGAATTTTATCCGGATACATAAACAGTTCATAATAAATATTTTCTTCGCCAGAAAAATTAAATATTTCATCGGCGGACGGTATACTATTTATCTTGGAGATGATGACGAAACGACTTTACCTGTCGGGAGACGTTATGCGCAGCATATCTCAAAAAAAATGAAATCTGCCTGAACTTTCTTAAAATTCAACTGTAGTCCGTATAAAAATCTGACGGTTCCTGTCAGCATACTGAACGATCCCGGCGTTACTTCCGCCTGTCTGTTGAGCCAGATAATCCTTCTGTGTTCTGGACTCCCCGGTAAAATCAATGTAGTTCTTGTTTTGTATTCCTTTGGCGTCATACGAAATCAAATCTACAAGTCCCAGTGCGAACCTGACCCGGGATGAATAAATATATTCCAACATAACTGAATGACGGACAAAATGTGCTTTGGATGCAAACAAAGGATCCGGAGAACCGGTTAGTGCCGGGTTTCTGATTCCTACTAAAGGTGATTCAAAATTGTTATATGGTTCTTTTACAGTTTGCTGGACCGCATCCATCTTTCCATTTGCCCCTGTTCCTATTTCTCCCCGATAAATTAACTGGAAAAGAGAAGTTCCGCCCGCTATCCAGAAGTAGGCAGCTTTTCCATAAACATCACGGTCAAATTTGACAGCTCCACCCTGACTCAATGAATCATAGACGAAACCGCGAAATTGTCTTCGCGCAATGGCGCCTAACCCGATATTAAGATATTCTTCGGCAACTATATTGAACTCGGCGCCTATCGTATCGCTCTGTAATGCACGTACATCCCGGACAAGACGTGTCGATGGATTATTATCTGAAGGAAGGCAGGATGTTTTTCCTTCCCTGCAATCGCTGCCTGCTGCACCGAATGCGTTTCCTTTCCTGTAAAAAAGATGAAAACCGATTTTTGTGTTCTCTTTTACTTCCCCTTCAAACGAAAATCTTGCGTTTGCATCATATCCTGAAGAGGAGGCATTCTGAATGTCCCGGTAACCTTCCCCATTTGACATCATTAAATGCATATTAAAAATCCCTGCCGTCATCAGATAGCTCAACCCTATGTCGGCTGGTGCATTTGCAAACCCGAGTGACTCAGTGGGGGATCTGTCAATATATCTCCACTTCCAATAGCCTTTCCATTGCGTATAAACAAAGGGTAATTCCTGTATTCCGAAAATGAGATTGTGCTTCAAATCAGAAGTTTCGAAGGATTTTTGAATATTTGCCCTTCTTACTCCCAAAGTGTACGGGTTTTCTTTAGTACCGTTATCAACCTTTGTTCCATTAGAAATAGAACTGGAGCGAACAAGTTCCCCCCAAAATTCGGTAGTAATTCCGGTATCTTTCCATTCTTTACTGATCATCAGCAAAGTCCACGGAGTTGAAAAACCTGTTCTGTCATCCTGGTTTGTATTGGAGACTCCGGCATTGCTGTCCCGCACTCTATATCCGTAGGAAGGAGAGACAACGCCGCCCACCCGCAAACCGTAAAAAGCGTCCACGTCATCTTTTTTTGTTGTCACTACCTGTTCCGGGAATAGGGAACCGGCACCGGATAAAGCATAGAGAAACGTAAAAACAGAAACAATTTTTTTCACACACCAATGTCACTCGATATTTACGAAACGGTCAAGAGATTTTGAGATCAGCTGATTCCAATAAAATACTATAAATTTCCCGTTTATTTTCCCGGTTCCGGAAAAGCTAAATGCCGAGAATAGAATCAGGCGTAATTCATGAATATCAGCAGGAAAGAATTCTTAAAATCTGCAACAGCAGTTGCGGGTATATTATCTGCGCAGAAAATATTTTCGCAAAATCCCAGGCCGAACCGGCCTGCAAATCCCGGGAGTTCCCCGAAAACGGCAATCGTTCTTGGGGGCGGTCTCTCCGGCCTCTATTCAGCATACCTGTTAAATAAAACTGGAATAAAAGTAACCGTTATCGAGGCAAATAAGCGGATGGGGGGCAGAATTTTTTCGTTCTCGGACGCGGATTCAAATGTTACTTCTGAGCTGGGCGGGGAATGGATTTCCGATTCTCACCGGAATATTAAAAGTGTTATCAGAGAGCTGGATCTTAAAACAATAGCGCATAACGTCAAACCTGAATTCTCCATTGGAACCGGAAACAAATCCAATCCGGCTGGTGAACTGTCTGAAAAATCGAAGAATCTGCTCCAGAAAGTTTCCGGCCTATACCGGAACATGGGCGCAACCCAGAAGAGAGGTCTCGATAAACTCGATCTCTTTGGCTATCTCCGCTACCAGGGCATCGAAAAAAATGACCTTGAATTGATGAATCTCAGGTTTTCCGGATATTATGGTGAAAACATAAGTCATGTTTCGGCTTCTCGGGCGTTAAGCGATATACCTGATCTGGAAAATTCTTATTCAATCAGGAACAGGATATCCGGAGGAAGCTCTGCGTTAATTCTGGCCTTGCAGGAAAAGTTAAAAGACTCAGAAATAATTTCGGGAGATCCGGTGACCGAAATATCTCAGGATCAGCTGTCTGTAACAGTTAAAACATTACAGGCCAGAATTATTACCGCTGACATTTGTATTTGTGCTATTCCTGCCAATGTCATATCGGATATTTCCTGGACACCGGAGCTTCCCAAAGAGAAAAAGCTTTCGGCTCTTCAGTTGGGTTACAGCAGAATTTCCAAGTTGTCATTCAATGTCAGTTCCGAAACCACAGGATTAAAGAATTTTCAAATCACCGGAAATTCGCCAGTCCGATTTCTCTATCCTGCTTCTGATTTGAATTCAGGACAACAGACTATTTCTGCAACGGCGATCGGCGACCTGTCTGAGATATTTGCCGGTTCTGGGGCAGATGAAAAAAAAGCATTTCTGGAAGAATGTATAGCCCGAGTCGGAATGTCGGCTAACGCACAAATTTCCGGAATTACAGGAATTGCCTGGCAGGATGAACCCTATATCCGTGGTGGAATTGCACTTTTTTCACCGGGATCATTCGATATTCAATCAAATCTCAGGAAGCCCTTTAACCGGGTATTCTTTGCCGGGGAACATCTTGCTTCACAACCTGGTTCTATGGAAGCAGCAATTACGTCTGCCATTGAAGCAGTGAATTCTATTTAGTCTGATTAACAACACAGCATGTTGGTATTTGCCGTACCAACCCAAAGATTAATTGTCAGAATCAAAGAATCTAAATAAATGACTTCTAAATGAGCAAAAGTTCTACGATTAAAAAAATTGTTTTAGCCTATTCAGGCGGGCTTGACACGTCCGTTATTCTTGCGTGGTTAAAGGATGTCTACCAATGCGAAGTCATAGCTTTTTGCGCGGATGTAGGACAAAAAGAAGAACTTTCCGGACTTGAAGAAAAAGGAAAGAAGACGGGCGCTTCAAAAGTATTCATAAAAGATCTTCGGCTCGAATTTGCCAGAGATTTCATTTTCCCCGCAGTGCAGGGGAGTGCAATTTATGAAATGAGGTATTTGCTTGGAACCTCACTTGCCCGGCCTTTGATCGCAAAAGGGATGGTAGATGTTGGCCTGGCAGAAAATGCTGACGCCTTTTCACATGGGGCAACCGGCAAAGGAAACGACCAGGTACGTTTTGAACTTGGCTTCAAAGCTTTGGCTCCTGACCTCAAAATAATTGCCCCATGGAGAATCTGGGAGTTTAAAGGCAGATCTGATTTGATCAACTATGCTAAGGAGAAGGGAATTCCTGTTCCCGTTACTGCAGAAAAACCATATTCTATGGACAGAAACCTCCTTCACCTTTCCTTTGAAGGTGGAATTCTGGAAGATCCATATCGCGAGCCCGATGAGAAAATGTTTTTGCTTTCCGTCTCCCCGATGAAAGCCCCGGATGAGCCAACGTATCTTGAAATGGATTTCGAGGAAGGAAATTGCGTTGCGATAAATAGTCAACGGTTGAATCCTCTTGAAGTCATGGAGCTTCTGAATGATGCCGGTGGGAAAAATGGTATCGGTCGCCTGGATATTGTTGAAAACAGGCTAGTTGGAATAAAATCGCGTGGTGTTTATGAAACTCCCGGTGGGACAATTCTTCATATTGCTCATCGTGACCTGGAATCTATCACTTTGGATAGAGACACTCAGCACCAGAAGGACGATCTATCGGGTGAATTTGCGCGACTCATTTACAATGGTCATTGGTTCAGTAGCAAAATGAAAGCTATGCGCGCCTACATCGGTGAAACACAAAAATCCGTGACCGGAACTGTCAAAGTGAAATTGTACAAAGGAAATTGCATGGTTGTGGGAAGAAAATCTATGGTCTCTCTCTATAATCCGGAAATGGCAACGTTTGAAAAGGATGAACTTTATAATCAGAAAGATGCAGAGGGTTTTATAAACATTTATGGATTGCCCACACGGGAATTTGCAAGGTTAAACAAAAAGAATACATGAGAAGTATCGCGATTTATCCGGGTTCATTTGATCCATTTACAAACGGCCATGTTGATATAGTTAAGCGGTCTCTATCATTATTTGAAAAAGTTATAATAGCTGTTGCAGTGAATTCTAACAAGAGTTGCTTTTTTACAATTGAAGAGCGGGTTGATCTGATCAGAAATGTAGTAGGAAAATGGGCGCGCAGTCACTGATTTTGACTATGAATATGCAATCTCCCTGATGAACAAAAAACTTGCGCCGGATGTAGAAACGATTTTTCTGATGGCCTCGCAGGAGAACTCCTATATTTCATCAACTATAGTAAAAGAAGTAACAAGACACGGTAGAGATGTTGGAAATCATGTTCCTGAAGTAGTAAACAAAGCATTATTAAAAAAATATAGTGAAAAGAAAATTCAGTAAATAAGAGGAAAAGATGTCACGTACATTCATAATGATCAAACCGGATGCAGTAAAGAATAAACACGTTGGCGATATTCTGGCAAGAATCGAAAAAGAAGGGTTCCGGATATTGGGTTTAAAATTTTTGCGATTGACGGAACTGGATGCAAAGCAGTTCTACAAGGTTCATTCTGCAAGACCGTTCTACAATGATCTTTGCAAGTACATGTCTTCCGGCAACATAGTAGCTGCAGCACTTGAAAGAGAGAACGCATTTCAACACTGGAGAGATGTAATTGGCGCAACAGATCCGAGAGAGGCAAAGCCAGGGACTATCCGTGCACTGTATGCTGAAAGCAAAGAAGCAAATTCGGTCCACGGATCCGATTCCGACGAAAACGCAGATTTCGAGATCAGTTTTTTCTTCAAAGGAAATGAGCTTTTTTGATCTGTATTCCCGGTATTTATAGGAAACTTTGGAAGAATTCTTAGCGCTTTATGCAAGCAGGAAAGAAAGTTTTGAAAAGTTTTTTAGGAGCGAAATATATTCGTTAATTTCCACCGGTTTCCATGAATCTCTTGCCGAATCCTGTCTGTATAGTTTGCAGGCAGGCGGGAAGAGAATCAGACCCGTTCTTTTGCTTTCGGCCTTTTTTTCAGAATCCCTCAACGAATTGTACCTCCGGAACGAATTTTTTCTGGCTGCATCCGTTGAGTGCATACATACATACTCCCTGATTCATGATGACCTTCCCGCTATGGATAATGATGATTACCGGCGTGGAATTCTAACAAACCATAAGAAATTTTCTGACGGAATTGCTATTCTCGCTGGAGATGCATTGAATTCACTTGGCTTTTATTTAACGTCCAAAGTGGAAACGCTTCGAAATGATCCGGATCTTCATAAAGATCTTCTCACAATATTGCATACGGGGGCTGGTGGTCCCGGAATGGTTTCAGGACAAATTGAAGATATTAATCTTGAAAATAAAAAGTCGGATTTTTCTGAATATACACTGCATAAGATTCACACAAAAAAAACAGGCGCGTTAATTCTGTCATCTCTCCTTCTCGGAAACAGATTAAGAAAGGACTGGGAATCCAGGATTACACCAATGATTAACTATGGAGAAAAACTTGGTCTCCTGTTTCAAATTACAGATGACATTCTGGATGAAGAGGGAACCAGGGAAGATCTCGGAAAAACTCCAGGGAAAGATCTGACAAAAGGAAAATTAACCTACCCTTCTCTTTTTGGAATGACAAAAACAAAGAATCTTAGAGACGAAATCAAAAATGAACTGATTGAAATTTCCGGGAATATTGAACCCGCGACTGAAATTTTTTTTAAAAAACTCCCGGTATATATTGCGGAAAGAAAAAATTAGATTAGATGAACTGCTGTTAGCACGCAATTTTGCGGAATCAATCGAAAAGAGCCGGTCCCTGATTTTGTCAGGATCTGTTCTGGTGAATGGACAAAAAATTGCCAAAGCAGGAATAAAAATTTCAAGCGATTCACAAATAAGGATACTCGATTCAATTCCACAATATGTTGGGCGCGGGGCATTAAAATTGAAATATGCCCTCCAAAGCTGCGAAGTCAACGTTCAGGATAAAGTTTGTATCGACATGGGTGCATCAACGGGAGGATTCACCCAGATTCTTCTGGAGAGCAAAGCAAAGAAGGTTTATGCGTTTGATGTTGGCTACGGTCAAATTTCACAGAAATTACGGAGTGACCCCCGGGTCATCGTGCGCGACAGGTTCAATGTCAGACAATTTACCCTCAAAGAAATTGATCTCGGGGAAGAAAGAGATTTGTTTGTAACAATGGATCTAAGCTTTATTTCTCTTTTGTCTGTTTTTCCGGTCATAAGGCGGATAAAAGATGAAAACCCGGAAATAGAAATTGAAATACTGAGCCTGATTAAGCCTCAATTTGAATGCCGGAAAGAAGAACTGACCAAGGGAATCGTAACAGATCCTGCTGTCCATTTTCGGATTTTACGGAAAATTACCCGGAGCATAAAGAAGGAATTCGGAGGTTCTGTTCAGAGTCTTTGCAATTCACCTATCCATGGAGCTGATGGGAATCGGGAATTCTTTGTATTCTGGAAGTTATAGAGACATAAACTTTGCTTCCTGTATTTCATCATGGAATTCAGCGGGACATAAATAATTCAGCTGCAAGTCAATAAATTATGGCCCAATAAATAGCTTCCCCTGTTGTCCGGTTTTTCCGATATATAAACTATATTATTCAATACCAATTGCCATGTTCGAGTTATACTCTAAAGGATCTTCATTGCTTTGCCGCCGGATTGTATTCTGCATTCTACTAACTGCAATTACTTTCCCGGCCTCAACTTTCGCGGACACGATCATACTAAAAAACGGAACTACGCTTCGGGGAAGAGTCGTTGGCCAGGACTATAAAATGCTCGTGCTGGAACCGGATATAGAAGGGAACCAGGCAGAAGTTGTTCAGAAGAAAGATATTTTTAAACTGATCTACAACGATGGGATGAGAGAAGAAGCTGAACGACGCAGAAGGGAAGCGGAGCTTGCAAAACAAAGAGATTTTGAAAAAGCCGAGCTGGAAAAACGGAAAAGTTCCAGAAATTTCGATGACTCAAATCTTCAGTCAGGCGCTCAGGATGGAAGACCTAAAAGACCCGATGTAACCACAGCCGGGATCCTCTGGCGTTCTGCAATTTTACCGGGATGGGGTCACCTGAAAGCAGATGAAACTTTCCTTGGATCTATGTATATGGGATTATTCCTCGCTGCTGCTGCCAATGCGGCTTCCAGATACCAGGTTCTGCAATCCAGAAAGTCTGATTATACCGAAAATATAGATAGAAATATTACTCCTCTTTGCACTGCCTCTGCGTCTCAGCCATTACTTGGACTAACCATATGCGGGAGACAAAACACTGATGCATTTCAACATTATAAAAAAGCACAGCAGGATTTTAACCTCGCTGTCGGTGCAATTGCGGGAATATATATAATTCAACTGGTTCATGCATTGATCACAGGAACATCGCTTGACGATACCTACGCAGCACAGTCCCGGGGAAATTATAATAAAACGGGCTGGAACGTTTACGGATCATTGCAAAACAGGAGTCTCAGTGAACAAATTAAACCAAATGCCTACAATTTTGGATTGAGCTATACTTTCATGTTCGATGGAAATTTTTCCAGAGGTGATGATCATGAATAAGCGAATTGGAATATCTATATTTTTATTTTTTTTACTCCATTCAATTTACGACTGTAAAGTTGCAGAAAGAGATTCGCGTGACCCGAACACACAGACCGGATTTCTTTACCAGACTTTGCTTGAGAATCTGCTTCTGGGACCGGCAAACACGTTTGATGTGGCAGGGATCACCATTCTTCCAAATAGCTTCGTAATTTATGGGGAAAAAGGAAGAATTTACGAAACAACAAATGGAAGTACATTTACATTATACACTGCCGCAGTACCGGACTGCACAGATTCAATAACTACTTCGGCATTTACAAAATGTAAAGTTGCAGCGATTCTGCAGATACCCCCTACTTTCACATATGGTTTAATGCTCAATAAACAAAGCGGGACATTCGCTCCCGGCTCAATTCCAGCGATAACCGATAATAAATTCTATTTCACAAGCACAACAGATTTAACTTTCAATACCATTGGAACAATTACTTCTATCACTTCGTCAATAGATGGGAACAGAATCTCTTCTGCAGTTTTTTCAGGTAATTATATGCACTTTTCTACGGAAAAAAGAGTAACCCTGAACGGTAATTCGTACAAACTCTATTCAACACAGGGCGGATCGACTGTGACGGATTCCGGAATAACAGATATTAATTGCAATCCTGTTTACAATGATGCAACCACAGCCTATTGTCATAATTATTATTATTTCGGCGGGACGAGCTGGGTTAGCCCAGGATCACACACAAACTTTTCTAATCTGGCAATTTCATCAAATTTTATCAATTCAATTTATTTTGCAGTTGGAAATGGAAGTTCAGGCGAGGGAATTTATACTTCGCCCGGTCCATTGACATCACAGACAATCTACACTTTTCAGTCAGGTCTCGGTATTACAAATCCGCACGAGGTTCTCTACAATACTTCCATGAGCCAATACCTGATCCTTGCAAGTTCCTCAGTCTCAGAGGAAAACACAACACCTCTCACAGTATACTCTCACCTGTCTTCTAGTGGTACAAGCTGGTCAATATCCCGGGCTTCAGGATTAACTCTGACTAAAATATTCAAAACATGGTCTTTCGGAAATTATTTCTATATTCATGGTGTAAATAAAATCAGCACTCCAACGACTTCCAGGGTTGATACTGTATTTTTCAGATCTTCAGATGGAATTAACTGGCAGAAAGTCGATTTTGGAATAAATTAAAAACTTCGGCGAAAATTTTTCGCCATTGCATTTTTTTCTAAATAAAAAATCAGGGTAATTAGTGAAATGTGTCCGCAACATAAAAATCTTCATGTTGCGAAAAAGAAATTTCGCAACATGATAATAGATTAAACTTCGGTACTGATTTTGGACGACTGTGAAATTGTAAACCAGACGACCAGTTCACCGATTGCAATAACAATAACAAGAAGCAATAAACCTGCTCCTGTTCTTGGATCGATCACCGGCCCCAGATGTTTCCCTGCTCCCATTAAAAAAAGCATCGGAACAGAAAGATAAGTATTGATTCTCGAGAATAATAATGCCCGCTTAGGAATTGAAGCATCCGCCGGTGTTCCGGATTTTACACAATTGATAATTTTTCTTTGGGCTGGCCAAATAACAAACCATACATTGAACCACATGATTGTAGCAAAAAGAATACCCAACGAAAGCCAGATCCCATGCGATGTTCCCATGAACTTCATGTTCCCGGCTGGCATGATATATGCGAGATACAGATAGATTAGACCGGAAAGAAACGTTATCATAGCAGCCCATCTGAACCAGAATAAAACCCTTGGCATAAGTTCCGGCACTACTTGCTTCGTAATTCCCGCTTCTTTGTATTTCGGCTGAATCACAGTGTTGATCAGATTCAGGAAATATAATAACCCGATCCAAAGCACACCTGATACGTAGTGAATCCAACGAAATGCATAAGCAATGACTTGATCAAAAGGGAAAGCACTATCTTCCATTTTAACTCCTTTATTGATAAGAATTTATTTGTATAACAAATGGCTTGGAATTAGAATAATTACAACCTATTTTCTCAATTGAGGCTATAACCCTTCTTAATTTTTTGCAGAACCTCTAAAACCTGTTTGTGCAAATGTCCATTCGATGCAAGAATCTCACTTTGACCAGATAGAAACGCTACTCCGTTAAGATCAGTGAGTTTTCCGCCAGCCTCGTGCAAAATGACAGACGTTGCGGAGGTGTCCCAGATTTTTATCCCTTTCTCCCATAGTCCATCTATGAGACCCTCTGAGACCCAGCACATATCCAGAACTACAGAACCTGTCCGTCTGATACTCCTCCCAGAAGCAACAAATGCAGATAATTCAGACATCAATTCTCCAATGACCTCTTTCCTGTTCGTTGGAAAACTTGTTATCAGCATGGCATTGGAGAGTTTATCAGTGAGTGAAACGGAAATTGGCACTCCGTTCTTCGAAGCACCCTCTCCCAAAATCGCTATGTAAACATCGTTAAATGCGGGCAGGACGACTATTCCGGCAACGCTTGATTCCCGGTATTCGATCCCTATTGAAATGGCGTATAACGGTAGCCCTCGTACGAAGTTCATTGAACCGTCAACAGGATCAATTACCCATCTGAAATTTCCGGTTCCGGGAAGATGCCCGGCCTCTTCGCTCAGTATCAGATCCTCAGGAAAATTTTTCTGAATATTTTTTATCAGTATATCCTCTATTGCAAGATCTGACTTGAGCATCCTTTCCTTTTCCTCTGAATCAGTTATCGCACGTCCGGTCCTCAGATCTTTTTGTAATTTTATGGCAGCTTCGCTAATCTGCGAAATTTTTGACTTTATATAGGCAACGCGCCTGTGAGTTTCATCAATTGGAAACTCCAGATTTGGGGAAAGGATTGAACTCATATCTTTTTGATCACTGTTTGGGGCATTTTTATTATTTTTCTGCTTACCATTTAATTAGACAAAACTTTCTCACAAAAAGGAAATCTTTACGGTTCCCGCAGTTTCTGTATTCTCCAGAGCATATTGCCTGATGGTGAAATTGTCCGTTCTGACCGGAAGGATTTTAACCATTTCACATAGTTTTCTACAGCTTTTTCCGGAGGGAATTTTTCACCAGCAAATATATACCCAATAATTTCATGAAAAGATTCAAAGTCAGCAAGTATTTCCTTTTGTGAAAGAGATAGAAAGCGGAGGGCGACCGTCAGGTATTCAATCGCAACCGGTTCATAAACTTTTCCCGGTGACCAGTTCTCCGGAGTAATCCGCAATTGATCCCGGATACTATTGTTCGCAAAGGTAAAATCAATTTCATCGAAGATTTCAGAAACGATTCTCCTTGAGCTATCCGATTGATTTTGTGTAGACATCTGAAAAATACTGGCGTCATAACTCTGAACAGTAAAATCAACAATCTGATTCCTGTCCCGATCAACCGAACTCACCGGAATGATTCTGACTGAAAAATATATCCTATCCGTTCTCACGGAGGCATTGAACATTTGAGATGCATTTTTTACTACGTCTTCTTTTTTCACCCCGCCGAGGTGAGCCAATTCGAATTTCAGAATAAATAAATATCTGAATTCTCCGATTCTTATTTCCTTAACAAGTGACAATTTTCCTACATCACGTTTAGGCCGGGATTCAGGAAGAACATGGCATCCGACAATGGCTTCGGGAATATATTCCGAGAGTGTTTGAATATATAAATACACTGATTCAAAATCCGGAGAATAAATTGAAGAACCGGGAAGAACATACGGCATATCAAATAATGCGTAGGGACTGTATTCAAAAGGTTTGAATCTCCTGAATCCAATCCATTTCACTGAATTGGAATGGTTCATAATTATATCGTAGTCATTGTCTTTTCCTTTCCGGAACACCCTTTCCGCATAACGTCCCAAAAATGAAAATTTTATACCGGACTTTCTTAATATTTTCCTGTATAGAATAACAAATAATTCCGGACTGAGAGACGAGCCGATGTAATATACTTTTCCGGCATGATACTTATTCACTGTTGCAACCGGATAACCCCTGTAAAATTTTTTCGGGTCGTTGTACCTTCCAATAACCTTTGCGGTGATTGGCTCAATCAATTCGCAAAATTTAGAACAATAGCCGGGAAACAATCCGAGTTTGACTTTGATTTTATCATTTCCAACGGATTCAAATCTTCTTACTGCAATCCCTGCCATTTCACGGAATGGTCCCGGAGGAATTTCATCATACATCCAATTGTTCTTGTCTTTCACACCGGAGCGGTAACCAAGAACAAGTGTTCCGCCGTTCCTGACAAATTCTTCGACTTTTTTGAAAAAGTCATCATCAACCATTGAATACAGAGGCAATACCAGAACCTTATATCGCGAAATATTTTCGGTAGCCGAAGGGATTAACGTAGCATTCACGTTAAGGGCACTTAGCCCGGAAAACCAGGTTGCAATTTCAACATCGTATCCCAATTGAGCGTAGGGAACCGGGCTGAATTTTAGTCCCTCCGAAAGAGGCTGATGTTTGAAATTTCTTGAATTGTCAATATCATGTAATACCGCAACCTCAGAAGGAAATTCTTCATCCGAAAAATCTTCGGAGTATACCTTTATTTTCCGTATTGTTTCCTGCAATTCCCTGTATTTTCCTGTCAGCTCCTTGTCGTGATCAAGTATGCCATAACAAAGTTGCTCCTGACCAAAACGTGCTGTCCGGTAACGAAAAAAATAAATTTTATCTGCGCCATGCGCAAGTGCCTGGACAACCCAGAGTCCGATCTGACCGGGAGGAGGAAGATAACCGAGTGTATCATGTCCCTGCATCCCTGAAAATTGTTCCATTACTGTAAAATTTTTGTCCTTCAGACCACGGGAATATTGTAGAGTAGTTGCAATCCACTGATGCGGGAATGGCTCACTTTGAGATCCCCAAACCGGATAATTATCCCAGGAAATAAAATCAAGTTTAGAAGATAACTTTGCCATATCTGTTACAGGCAAAAAGGGACTCGGAAAAAGATTGGTCGTGAGAAACTGGTTCTTTGTGTGATTGCGAAGA